>JBAUZR010000442.1:0-6206 GCA_049585375.1 Acidobacteriaceae bacterium | reverse complement strand
GTGCTGGTTCTCGCTCTGATCCTGCTGTTCAGCTCCGGCGTTCACGCGCAGGAGGCTTATCAACTCCTGACTAATGCCAGCCTCACGCACTACGAGGTCGCCTACGTCGCCATGTTTTCCATCCCGCTCTTCGGAGCCGCCGCACTCCGCCGCTCCCTGCCGCGGTGGCTCAAATGGACCTCCGCTGTCGGCCTCGCATCCACGCTCTTCAGCCTCTTAATCTCAGCTTTTCCGTTCGTTCATGTCGTCAGCGCCCGCGCCTACGCGACGAAGATCGTCGCCACGATCCTGCTCAGCAACCTGATCGCGCTCGCCTTCTACCGGTTCCGCAGCCGAGTCGTCCAAAAAGAAGAGGCCGCGCTCTCTGACGCGGCCTGATCGCTCCATCCATCTTTACTGCGGAATTAGCCGACCGGCTCTTCCACCGGAATTCTGACCTGCTCCACAATCTCCACGGCGAACCCCTGCAGCGCCGGCACATGCGTGGGAGTATTGCTCAGCAGACGGATCCGGTGGATCCCCAGGTCCGCCAGGATCTGTCCGCCCAGCCCCACCTCGCGCAGGATCCGCTGGTGCCGTTCCGCATGAGCCTCACGCGCTCGTGCCTCCCGATGAAACAGGATCCGCGGTGTCTCGTCCGTCCGATCGATCTCAAATCCCCGCCCCGCATTATGCAAATAAAGGAAGGCTCCGCGTCCGGTCTCCGCAATCATCTTCAGCGCCTGGCGCGTCGTCCGCTGGCAGTCGCACAGCGTTGCCCCAAACACATCGCCGGCCAAACAGCGGGAGTGCACCCGCACCAGCACCGGATCGGTCCCGCTCAAATCGCCGCGCACCAGCGCCACATGGCTCTCCCCGCCATGGACTTCGCTTTCGTAGGCAATCATGCGGAACTCGCCCCACTCCGTGGGCAGCAGACTCTCGGCCACCCGCACGATGTATCTCTCGTGCTGCAGGCGGTAGCGGATCAGCTCCGCGACCGTGAGCATCTTCAGCCCGTGTTCCTGGCAGAACGCCGTCAGGTCCGGCACCCGCGCCATAGTGCCGTCGTCCTTCATCACCTCACAGATCACACCTGCCGGGATCAACCCCGCCAGCCGCGCCAGGTCAACCGAGGCTTCGGTCTGCCCTGCCCGCACCAGCACGCCGCCCTTGCGCGCCCGCAGCGGAAACACATGACCCGGCCGCGCCAGATCGGCTGCCGTCGACCGGGGATCGATGGCTACTTGAATCGTGTGGGCTCGGTCGTAGGCAGAAATACCCGTCGTCACACCCTCGCGCGCCTCAATCGACTCGGTAAAGGCGGTGCCAAACCGCGACGAGTTCTGCTGGGTCATCGGCCCCAGCCGCAGATAGTCGGCGCGCTCCTCGGTCATCGTCAGACAGATGAGCCCGCGCCCGTAACGTGCCATGAAGTTGATAGCCTCCGGCGTCACGTGCTCCGCCGCCAGCGTCAGATCGCCCTCGTTCTCGCGATCCTCGTCGTCGACGACGACGATCATGCGGCCGGCTTTGATCTCCTCCACCGCGCCGGGCACGTCCGTCATGGGATCTTTTGGCTGCATATTCCTATTGTCTGTGAATTCGGCCTGCTCGGCCAGATCACCCAGGGTCTCAGGCTCTCGTTTCAACGGACCACGGCCAAAACAAGACGGAAGTCTCAGTGCTGACCGCCGCCTGTAACCTGCAACCTTTTAACCTGTCTACTTCTCGCCCGCCTGAAACTCCGTCCACGGACCTGCCTTCATGTCCCGCAAAATCGGCGCCTCCCAGTCGTACTCCGGGTGCGCCGCCAGGAACGGCTTCGCGAGAAAATCCTCCCCGCATGGATGGCCCGCGTGCGCGATCAGCGCCATCTTTGCCACCAGATCGCTGTCCGTCACCTTCCCCTGCACCGCTCCGCCGGGATTATAAGGCGGGTCCTCCCACTGCGGGACACCCTCCTTCGCCACATCTTCGTGGCCGCAGAGAGTGCGCTGATCGGCTCCCTCCTTATGCGTGTAGGCATCCTCGTGATCCGCCAAAAACTTCTCCGCGAGCTGAACGTCGATCCGGCCCTTATATTCCCGCATCAACTGCTCCCAGCGCAGATGCCGGGCGTTCATCGACGAAGACATGTCACGCGGATTGAACCCGTCTGTCTCATTCTTAATCAGCGATGGATCGCGTGGAAAATTGGAGCTGACGTAGTATCCATCCTTCGTCCGCCACACCGGCGTGTGCTCGAGCCCCAGTTCCAGATAGGCGATCTCGCCCGTCTTCCGATCCCCGATCAGCCAGTCATTCGCATAGCCGCCGTTGTCGCCCTCGATCATGGTGGCAACGAAATCGTCGATGCTGTTCGCATACTGCAGCGCCTTGCGCGATCGCACGAACTCCGGAATCCCCTTGCTGTTCCAGCCTTCGAACTGCGTGATCGTCGTCTCGGTCATCATGATACCCGCATCGTTGATGCCGAAATCGTCATTGCTCGTGATCATCCCCGGAACGCCGTCCTGCAGAATCTGATGGCCGTGGTCGGGCTTGATGTCGAACATGATCGTCCACCGCGAGCCTTCCGCATATGACGACCAGTTATTGTGGGCGATGACGATCTTGCCGTCCTTTGTATAACTGCCGGTTGCGATGAACGCGCTGCACTTTCCCGGCGCCTGAATGACCGGAGCATTCGCCGCGTGCTGTTTTTTGTTCAGCCACGGCACGTAATACTCGCTCAGCTCCATCGTGCCGTTCAGCGCCACAATGTCCCAGACATCCACTTTCACGCCGCGAGCCTCTGCGCCCTCGGCGATGCCCTTCAGCTCCGCCTGATATTGCGGCTCGATGTGCGGCCAGAAGATGGTTTTCGCCGCATTCCGGTAGAACGCCCAGTCGCGATGGGTGGAATGCTCATCCTCCACACGAAAGACGTGCAGAGCATCGGCAATCTGCGGTCCCAGCAGATAGCCGTGCTGGAAGCCGATCTGCTCGGGCGTTCCCTGCAGATGCACATAGGTCCAGCCGCCGCGCTGGAACTTGTAGGCGCCTGCGAGGCGCGCATTCTTCGCTGGCTTTGCCTGCGCCCAAACCGCTGTGCCAGCCAACAGCACTGCGGCTGTGGCCAGATGTCGGAACCTGAGTCGCATCGGCTGTTGCTCCTGTGGAAGAGTTTGTCGGAATACCAGTGACGATATCACGCTCGCCGTTTTGCGCTACCTCTTTGCCGACTCCTGCAGCAGCTGGATCAGATAGTCCTTCCAGACTGCAGCATGTGTGTGCGTTCCATGGCCGAACGTTTTGAGTGACGCTGGAACCAGGATGAAGCGCGCGTGCGGCATTCGCCTGGCCAGCTCGGGCGCCATGTTCAGCTCGGGCGGATTGATGAAATCGTCCTCGGAGTTGATCCACAAAACCGGCACTTTGATCGTGCTCAGCTTCGGTTCGGGATTGTAGTTGCGCGATGCGTCGAAGTAATAGAGGAAGTCATCGGCGTCGGTGTGCTCGACGGTTCGGTTCACCGTTTTATTGACGTAATCTTCCGCCTGCTGGCGCGTTGGAAAGTCCTTCTGCATCTGCTGCGGCGCTGAGCCGGCGATGATCAGCAAATCCGCTGCGCCTTTGAGCCCTTCGACTGGCTCCTGCGCGTAGTTGCCGTTGTCCCACTGCGGATCGTCGCGGATGCTCTGCATTGCCATGTAGCGCCACATGCGATTGCGCCCGGCAATCTCGATGGGCATGCAGGCGAAAGGAGCGAGCGCGCTGGCAAAGCCAGGATACGTCTCGCCCCAGATGAAGCTCTGCATGCAGCCCATCGAGGTTCCGAGGATCAGCCGCAGATGATCGACATGCAGTCCTTCGAGGAGCATGGTGTGCTGCGAGCGAACCATGTCGTCATAGTCGTAATGCGGAAACTTCATGCGCAATCCGTCTGACGGCTTGCTCGACTCACCCATCCCGATGTCGTCCGGCAGGATGATGAAGTATTTGGTGATATCGAGCGGCTGGCCTGGACCGAAGAGGACGTCAGAAAACACGGGATTCAGCAGCGAGTGCGCGTTGCCGCCAGTTCCGTGAAGGAGCAGAACCGCGTTGTCGGCATGACCGGCTGCGTTGCGATGCAGGGTGCCGAGTGTCAGATAGTGGAGCTTGAGCTCAGGGAGCATCTCGCCGGTTCCAAAATGGAAATCGTGGATGACATAAGACCCATCGCGAACCGGCCAGTGGGTTGGCGGATAGCTCGGCGCTGGCGCCTGAGCCAGAGCGTTGAGAGAAGCGGTCAGGAGCGCGATGGCAGCGAAAGCGCTGAGACAGCGAGTGCGAATCGGGAGCAAGGGAGAACCTCCGAAGCGGCAATGTGCTCCATCTTACGGCCAGAGGGGGTACCCCCCAGGGGGTAGGCTCCGGCAAGCTGCAGATTCTGCTGGCCGGTTAGGGTAATACCTTTTGGGTATTACCCTGATCGGCCTTCCGAGGAGGATTTCAAAGAGCCGGGACTTCCGCAGCCTGGGCCGCGAGAACCGGTGGCCGGAATGACCGCCGGGCTGGGTCCTCAAAAGAAAAGCTCTGTTCGCGTGAGCGGACAGAGCTTTCCCTGCCTTGAGCTTAGGATTGGCGGCGCGCAGAGGCAAGAAGAATCGGCAGTCGCCGCGGTACGAAGGTCATGAACGAGCCGGTAGCCCGTTGCCCGTAGCTAAAGCGGGAGGTTCCGCGCACGCGAGGGCCGCCGCATCTTTGGAGGGAGTCGGTTCAAGCGGCGACCCACTCAATGAAGCTGGGACCAGGTCCAGAGGACTCCGAGGGAGAGGAGCATGACGATGAGGCCGCCCCAGCGGAAGGTCCTCATTATTTCGTTGAGGGTGCTGGCGAGGGCATCGTTTTCTTCCCTGAGGGCGAGCGGCTGGGCGGCGGCGTAGACGCGGTGGATCCGGCGCATCTGGTAGAGCAGCGTGAGGACGAGGACGGCGAAGAAGATCCCTGCCTGGAGGCGCAGCGAGGGAACGCGCCAGACGATTCGACCCAGGGCGAAGAGGCCCACCAGGAAAGCAAGGGCAGCGACGATGGCGCTTGAAAAGGAGACGACCCTGGTGCGGCGAAAGACGAACTGAATCCAGGCCATGGCTCCCTCCGGCTACGCGATTTCTAAGGTGCGAAAACTACGGCGCGGGCAGTATACCGGAGGACCGGGGGAAGTCAGGGAGTGCAAATTTGCTTGGGTGCGCTCTGCCAGTCTCAGCAGCGCCTGTGGCAGCCAGGACGGTGTTTCGCGGACGGTGCAGGTACGCACCTTCAGATTAAGAGCCCACTCTTATGCAAGAGTTCATCGATCATCGCTCGAAACTCCGCGATCTTTTCGCGAATGTATTCGCGTTTGCATGTGTACGTGATCTTGTGAGCGGAATAGTTCCCGAGCTTTCGAATCTCTTCAACCGCGGTTTTACTATTTCGCGAGAGATTCAGCGTCGAGTTGCTGACCGCATCTCTGACGATTCCCTCAAGGAGCAGGTAATTGCCGTTGCCGTCTTTGATAGCCGCCTGGATGCCCAGCTTTTCATACGAAAGGATGAGGAGCACTTCTTCTAGCCTTCTCATCAACACTGCACAACCGTCGAAAACATTATGCTCGTATGACGCGTTGATTTGCTTCGCCAGGCTCTCCAAGTATCCCCTTGTATTCTGGTACAGAGCGGGCGGAAGGATCGTTCCGTCGTCAATGACTTCCTGCGACTTTTCAGAAAGCTGCGGGTAAAGGGCGTCGAGCTTTTTCACGTATAGGTGCTGGAGGCGAAACGACCAAGCGGTCGTACCCCTAATTGTGTTGGGAGAATCTTTTAGCCTACCCTCTAACCTGCTCACGTTTGGGCGAGCAAATCCCGCTGTCGCCAGCCAGTTTGCGCAGTCGGTCGCGGTGAATTGCTCGAGGTTTGCCGTACGGACGTAAAAATATGCGAGGTGGCAGGCCTTATCCACCTCCTGCAAAGCCGCAACTTTTGCGGATCCGATGAATTGATCTATAGTCAAGCGTTTCCTGAAACCTCTGTCGTTGCGAGATCCTTCAGCAGACCCTGAACCATGCTCTTGCCAGAGGACAGCAGATACCAAGTTTCCGGGTTCTTGCTGGGATCGCTATTAACCAGGCCATCTTTCTTCTTGGCGCCGAGATCTCGCGTGATGTTATGAGTGAGCAGATTACCGAATTCCTTGAAATAACGCTTGAACGTTGCGGCGAT
>JBAUZR010000441.1:0-8385 GCA_049585375.1 Acidobacteriaceae bacterium | reverse complement strand
TGGCGCCGTTCATCCAGCCGAAGCTGGTGCCGCCGTGAAACATGTAAATGCTGACGGAGTAGCCCTGCCGCAGCATCCAGTCCAGATCCGACGCCTGCTGCTCTGTGCTGGTGTGGGCGTGAGGCGCGCCCCAGTGATCGAACCAGCCGTCCCAGTATTCGGCGTTCAGGAAAGGACCCTCAGGGCGGAGTTGCTTGAGAAGCGCGAACGACTTCTGCGCCTCGCCGGGACCGAAGTTGATGGCGGCAGGCAGATCGGGCAGGCTGCCGCGCGTCACTTCCTCAGCGCCATCGGCGGTGTAGAGCTGCGCCTTCGTGAAGCCGGCATCGACGAGCATCTGGCGGATGTCGTTCATGTAGACATGATCGTCGCCATAGCTGCCATATTCGTTCTCCACCTGCACGGCGATGATGGGTCCGCCATTGCCGATCTGCAGCGGAGCCAGTTCCCTGCCCAGGCGCAGCAGCCACGAGCGAGCGGCGGCCAGAAACTGCGGATTGCGCGACCGGACAACCATGGACGGGTCCTTCAGAAGCCACGCAGGATACCCGCCGAACTCCCATTCGGCGCAGGCGTAGGGTCCGGGCCGCAAAATGACGTAGAGACCTTCCTGCTGCGCCTCGCGGACGAACTCGGCAACATCGCGGTTGCCGGAGAAGTCGTAGACCCCGGGGCGCGGTTCATGGACGTTCCAGAACACATAAGTAGTGACCGCGTTCAGTCCCATCGCCTTCGCCATGCGGAGACGGTCCCGCCAGTACGCGCGGGGCACGCGAGCGTAGTGGATGGAGCCCGAGATGATGCGGAAGGGCTTGCCGTCGAGAAGGAACTGGCCATGCTCGGCGCGAAACGAGCTTCCCTGAGCGGGAACAGGCGCGGCTGGGGCCGACTGTGCGGATGCGGGGAGGAGCGATGCAGCCGCGACGATCAAAAGATAAACCAAGGTGCGTCGCATGGGTCGACTCTCAGAAACGGCTGGGTACCGCGCTCAGAAAGACAGAAGCACTCCACGAAGAAAGGTAAGTGCAGGACTGATCATGAACCCGATGAGGGGACCACCCCAGATGAACAGAACGAAGAGGCCGAGCATCCCGATCGAGTCGTAGAGACGCAGCGCCTTGTAGGGCAGCATGTGGCGGAAAATGTGCGAACCGTCGAGCTGAGGCAGAGGAATCAGGTTAAAGGCCGCGAGGATGAGGTTGAGGATGATAGTGAGATACAGCAGTCCCACCAGCGGAATGAGCAGAGAGCCGGGAGCGGTGAGAATGCTGAGGTTCCCTGAGGCGGCGACAAAGTGAACGATGGCCGCGGCCTTGCCGCTGACGCGCGAGATGATGAGCAGCAGGATGGTGGCGCCGAGAGCGGCCAGGACGTTACTCACGGGGCCGGCCAGGGTCGTGAGGATGTCGTCGCGGGTGACATTCTTAAAGTTCCGGGGCGTCACCGGTGTGGGCTTGGCCCAGCCGAACAGGAATCCCGGATTGACCAGCAGCATAATGGCCGGCAGGATGATGGTTCCGAAAGGGTCGATGTGCTTAATCGGGTTGAGCGTGACGCGGCCCAGCATGCGCGCCGTGGGATCTCCCAAACGAGAGGCCATCCATCCGTGGGCCGCTTCGTGCAGGCTGAGAGAAAAGAGCAGGACAGCGAATTCAAAAATCGCAAGAATGAGATGGTTCTGATCCATGTGGAATCGTCTCGATGGTATCAGTTAAAGCCGGGCGTAGCTCGACGCCCGGCGCCCGGGTAAACGAATTCAGCAGTTCGAGTTAATCGTGAGGAGGCAGCTCCGCGCAGGGACCTGATTCGGTGTTCTCGTCCAGGCGCGCGGCCTCGCTCTTCGATTTGATTTTGCGGCCGGGCACGCCGCCGACGATGCTGTGCGGCTCCAGATCGTGGGTCGCCACGGCCTGGGCGCCCAGCATCGAGTCTTCCCCAACGCGCACCCCGGGCATCACCAGGGAGCGATACGTGACCCGCGCCCCCGGGCCCACTTCCGTTCGGCGATGTTCGATGATGCACGCTTCCACCGGGTCGTGGGCATGGGAGAAGACCGCGGCGTACTCAGAGATGGACGTGCCTTTGCGGATGATAAGCTCGCCCCGATCGTCGAGCAGGACGTGGTTGTGAATGATGCAGTCGTCCTCGATCGTGAGGTTGTAGCCGAAGGTGAACTCGACGCCGTGGTAGATCTTCACGTTGCGGCCGATCTTTTTGAAGATGTGCTTGCCCAGCATCGACCGCATGCGGAATCCGAGCCAGTGGTTCAGCGCTACCGGGGTGCGGTCGAACATGCGCCAGAACCAGACCAGGGGCTTGATGAGCGCATAGCGCTCCGCATCGATATCGCCGTAATACTCCGGCTCCAGGGTAACGTTGGCCGGATCGAGTGACAGCTCCAGCACGTTGAAGGGGAGTTCGGTGGAAAGCGTAAAGTTGAGGCGCCCGCCGTGCGGACGGCCCAGCAAAAGCTGGTGCAGATTGTCGCGGACAATCTCCCCCCGCAGGGCGATATTGTTATGGCGGGAAAACTCATCGTCCAGGGAATCCACCCAGCGGCTGAAGACTTCTTTGGCCTCCCGGGTGGGCTCGATCTCGCGGTATTGGTAGCGTGGCATATCTTGTTGACTATCTTACCGTTCACAAAGATGCAGAGAACTGGCATGCCGCGGTTTTGCATTGCAGGGGGCGCATGGCTGCGGTACGCTTCTGCATCAGCAGGTGTGCAACGGAAAGCTGGAAAGGAAAGAAAGGCCGCAATGGAAGAATCATCGGAAGTGCCGGAACAGAGGAGCTACTCGGGATTATTTGTTGTGGTTGTGGCGGTGGCGGTGCTCTGCGCCCTCGCCGGCCTGATCTGGAGCTATAGCCTCGCAGGCCGGCTGACGCATGCCGAAGCGCAACTGGCCACTACCCAGCAGCAGAACGCAAAACTGGCGACGGCGCTCAACGAAACGAACGCCCGGCTGAGAGTGACCTCCGAAACGCTGGGGCAGTCGCTCGGCATGACCCAGAAGCAGCTGGAACTGAAGGCTCAGGATCTGCTCCTCCGGCAGCAGGCCGATGCAAAGCGGCTGGAAAAGGAAAACGCCGCGGCCCGGCAGCAGATCAGCGCCGTTTCTACCGACGTTACCGGCGTCAAGACCGACGTAGGCGGCGTGAAGACCGATCTGACCAATACAAAGACCCAGCTGCAGAATGCCGTCTCCCAAATGCAGAAGATGCAGGGCGATATGGGCCTGCAGAGCGGCCTGATTGCGACGAACTCGAAGGAGCTCGACGTCCTGAAGCACCTCGGCGACCGCAACTACTACGAGTTCACCCTGGACAAAGGGCACAAGCAGGCCGTCGCCACCGTGGCGCTGGAACTGAAGAAGGCCGACCCGAAACACAGCCGCTTTACCCTCGTCGTTTATTCCGACGACAAGGAGATCCAGAAGAAGGACCGGAACCTGGACGAGCCGATCCAGTTCTATACCGGCAAAGATCACCTGCTGTACGAGCTGGTGGTGAATAACATCGTCCGGAATCAGATTAAGGGGTACATTGCCACGCCGAAGAATGCGCCGGTGCCGGTAACGACTTCAGGCGATTAGAACGGTCGGGCCATCGATCTTTGGATTGGAAAATTCAGGCGGAAACCGGCAGCCGCGCCGGGTATCCGCGGGTGATTCAGGCCGCGGCGGCCAGGACGCATGCCAGCAGCATCAGGAAGAACAGGATTTTGGTCATCGGCATCACCGGGAACGCGGGATTCACTGCACTTCCGAGAATGCACGAAAACCGTGCGCGCGGCTGTAGCACAAACGGGGTAAGCTCTGCGGCCCTTCCGGGCCGCGTGCATCCCCGATCGGAGTCTGAAGGTAAGCGGGTGCATGGCTGGGCCGGGGAGCCACTCTGGCTACAATCGAACACGTGAGCGACGGGGATCGACAGCGCTTCAGCTTCGGGCAATGGGTAGCGCTTTGGATCGTCCCGAAACTTACAGCTCTGATTCTCGCCGGCATCGGGATCACGCTCCGGTTTGAAGTGATCGCCGAAGAGGGCGCTGTGCCGGCCTCGCCGCCGGCGCGCGGCATCTTCTGCTTCTGGCATCGCTGTACGCTGCCCGCCGGGTGGTACTTCCGGAAATATCGGTGCTCGATTTTGATCAGCCGCAGCTTCGACGGTGAGCTGATTGCGCAGACCCTCGGGCTGCTGGGCTACGGAACCGTCCGCGGATCCAGTTCGCGCGGCGGAGCAGCGGGGCTGATTGCGATGCGCGACGTGCTGGCCTCGGGGCTGCCGGTAGTCTTTACCGCGGATGGCCCGCGCGGGCCGATCTACCAGACCAAGATTGGGCCGGTAAAGCTGGCGGCGATGACCGGGGAGCCCATCGGCAGCTTCTACCTGCTGCCGCAGCGCGCCTGGGCCGTGCGGTCATGGGATCACTTCCTCGTGCCCAGGCCGTTTTCGCGGGTGGTGGTGAGCTGGGCGCGGTCTTTGCCGGCGCCCGCCCCCGATGCCGATGCCGCCGCGCTCGAGGCCGCACGACAGGAGCTGAACGCCGCTCTGGAGCGAGCGCGGCTGCGGGCCGAGGCGTACTTCGCGCAGACCCCCAACCCGTAAAATCGACGCTGTGCTGGTTTCCGATTTCGACTTTCATCTTCCCGAGGAGCGCATCGCGCAGGAGCCGCTGGCGGACCGGGCCGGGGCCCGTATGCTGGCCCTCAATCGCGTAACGGGTGCGTGGCAGGATCGCCAGTTTCGCGATCTGCCGGAACTGCTGCAGCCGAGCGATCTCCTGGTCCTGAACGACACCCGCGTCATCCCGGCCCGCCTGTTCGGACACCGTGCCGGTCTGCACACTCAGGCGGAGCATCGAGTGACAGGGCGGGTGCAGGTGCTGCTGGTGGAGCAGCTCTCGGCATGGGAATGGAAGGCGCTGGTGCGGCCTGGACGCAAAGTGCTCACCGGCGAGCGGCTCGAGTTCGGCCAGGGCGACCTTGAGGCCGAAGTCATCGCGCACGGCGAGTTCGGAGAGCGCACCCTGCGCTTCCGGCCGGTTGCGGATTTCTTCGGGGCGGTGGAGAAGCTGGGCCATGTGCCGCTGCCGCCGTATATCCACCGCGAGGACCGTAGCGGTGATCGCGAGCGCTACCAGACGGTCTATGCGCGGGAACGCGGCTCGGTGGCTGCCCCGACGGCGGGCCTGCACTTTACCGCCGAGATTTTGGACCAGATTCGCGCCCGCGGCGTTGAGATCGCCTGGGTGACGCTGCACGTCGGCCTCGGGACGTTCCAGCCGGTCCGCGTGGAGCGCGTCGAGGATGTAAACCTGCACGCCGAGCACTACACCCTGTCGGCTGAAACCGCTTCCGCCCTGAATGCTGCGCGGCGGGAGAAGCGGCGCGTAGTGGCCGTCGGCACGACTACCGTGCGGACCCTCGAACACTGTGCCCACATGAGCGACGAATTTAAGCCGCACGCCGGATCGACACGCATCTTTATCGCACCTGGTTTTGACTTCCGCATCGTCGGCGCGCTGCTGACGAACTTCCACCTGCCCCAGTCGACGCTGCTGATGCTGGTGAGCGCCTTTGCCGGACGCGAACCGGTGCTGGCCGCCTATCGCCACGCGGTGGAAGCGCAGTACCGCTTCTTCTCCTATGGCGACTGCATGTTCATCGCCTGACGTCGATCGCCCAACTCCGGTGCCGCCCCGCGGCCGAGCCGCGAATCCGAATTGGCCGGGAGGTATGCATCACAAATGGTGCAAATCAGGGTAATACCCTCAGGGTATTACCCTCCCTTAATTGAAAACAAAGTACTTATTGAAGGCCTCACCCAGGGGACAAATATCCGGTTCACACATAAAGTGAAAAGCAGGATTTGGGTACTAGGTAACCGATGCATCGCACGTTCCGGCGCAGGTAACGTTCGCATCTAGGGCGTTGGCCGATGAAAAGGCGAAACGTTGGCACGCAAGCGGTTAGGAGCCAAAGCGATGGTAACCATGGCTGTTGACAAACCCTCTCTTGCCGGTATTATGCCGGTATGGGACTATTTGCTTCTGGCACGGAGTAAATGGACCGAGCACTCTGCGTTCGGAGTCGCAGAGACTTGCGCTATCACGTCGCACCGATCTGAGCAGGTGCGATGTCGCCTACGGGCGGACCGCTTGGTATCGCATTTCTCTTCCCCGGCTCAGACCCCAGAGAAAAGTAAAGAGAGACGCCCGATTTTACGAAAATTTGAGCGGAGGGCGGGAGACTCGAACTCCAACGCCAGCCAGCGTCTGCGGTTTATAAGACCGCTCCTAGCACCTGCTAGACGCCCTCCAATCGAAAGGGGCCGGGGATCAGAATCGAACGTGGTCTTGGACACCGCGTAAGATTTCAGATTCCCGGCACCGCCGCGAGACGCAGAGTGTGGAACCCTGCGCTCATCTCTCCTTATACAACACGGGCAAAACGCGCCAAAGGCGAAAATATTCGACTGTCTTCCCACCGTTACACTTCCTGTGGAAATCTTTCTCGAAGGGTGGATAATAGCTGCTGTGAAGGTCAACCGTGTGCAATTCGAGCAGGTTGTGGGGAATCTACTTAAGCAATCCCCATCGACCCGGAAAGAGCAGCGTACCGGCCAGAAGAAAACTGGCCGGATAATCCCGCCTACGCCTGAGGCTCAGCAATCAGCTTCTGGTAGGGCAGCGGAGCCGTCTGAGCCGTCCGCGACACCACGTCCTCGAACCTCTGGCCATTCTTCCGCTCGTTAAAGCGGTGCTCGAACTCGCTCAGGTAACGGTGCAAGTGCTTTATCGAAACCCGATGAAAGCTGCCTATCAGACCGCGCTTGAGCAGTGAGAATGCGCTCTCTACCGTGTTGGTGTGAACGTTCGTTCCCGGCACAACCCATTCGATAGTGTGGTTGACCATCTTGTGCCGCTTCTTCAGGTGCGGATGAAAAGCGAACTGATAGACCGCAGCGGAATCCGTGTAGACGGCTGCAGAGCGGGGATCGACGTTCGCTGAAACCGCCTTGCGAATCGTCTCCGTCTTGCCGTCCTGGATATGAACGAACCGCACGCGACCCTGGCGCTCCCGCATCCCGAGAACCATATCGAAACGCTCACTCTTCGGTTTTTCATTGCGAGGGCGACCACGCCGCTTGGTTTTGCCGCCGATGTAGGTTTCGTCCAGTTCAACGGTGCCCTTCAGAAGATCGCCAGCGGTGCCCTGCATCGCCTCACGGATGCGGTGCGCCATGTGCCATGCCGTCTGATAGGAGCCAAGGCCCAGGTGTTGCTGTAGCTGCTTCGCACTGATGCCCTTCTTCGCATCCATGACCAGGGAGATAGCCATGAACCACTTCGACAGGGGAATGCGGGAGTCGTGAAAGATCGTACCGGACGTGACGGAGAACTGCTGCTTGCAGGTGGGCTCCAGGCACTGATAAACCTGCGCCCGCTTGTTCTTGGAAGGCGACACGCGAGTAATCCGGCTGACTCGGCGGGCCCCGCAGGTAACGCACTTTACGCCCTCAGGCCACCGCATCTTTTCGAGGAAAGAGAAGCACTCTTCTTCGGTGCCAAGGTCGCGGGTAACATCTATCAGATTCATGCACTTGCCTCACTCTGATAGCAGTATGACCCAATTCTTATTCTGTGTCAACAGGATAATCGTCACACCCAGGGGGGACCCCCGCTCGGCTCACCAGATCTTGCAGGCGCTGGCATTCACCATCGGCTGTCCGGCTTTGCATCCGAACGCCGCGGCAAACTGAGGCAGGTCGGCGACGATGCCGTTGACGCGATACCGGCCAGGCGAGTGCGGATCCATAATCGCGCTCATCCTCTCATTTTCGGGGCGCTGGTTTTCGCATGCCCACTGCGCATAGCCGATGAAGAATCGCTGATCCGGCGTGAATCCATCCTTATTCTCGAGATGCGTGCCGGCGGTTGCTTTCTTCCACGCCTCGTAGGCGATAAGGGTGCCGCCCAGGTCCGCCGTATCTTCCCCGCTGGTCAGCTTCGAGTTGATGTGAATCTGATCGACGATGGTGTAGCCCGCAAACTGATCGCGCAGGCAGCCGATGTGCTCGTCGAACCCCTTCGCATCCGCGGGTGTCCACCAGTCGCGCAGGTTGCCGTCGCCGTCGAACTGCCGTCCCTCGTCGTCGAATGCGTGTGTGAGCTCGTGGCCAATGGTGCCGCCGGTGTCGCCATAATTGGGAGCGGCATCTTCTCTGGGATCGTAGAGCGGCGGCTGCAGGACGCCGGCCGGGAAATTGATGTCGTTGCGCTGCGGATCGTAATAAGCGTTGACGGTCGGAGGGCTCATGAACCACTCGTTGGGATCGACCGGCTTACCCACCTTATTCCAGTCACGCTGCTCTTCAAAGACG
>JBAUZR010000440.1:0-6306 GCA_049585375.1 Acidobacteriaceae bacterium | reverse complement strand
GCTTTAGCCATGCCGCAAAAGGCCAAAAATACGCTGGGCTTTAGCCCCTGTGCGAAAGCGGTCCTGCGCAGCAGGACGACGGAGAAAGCCGCGGCCTTCATGCCGCGGAAAACAGCAGGCCCGAAGGGGCCCTCCTTGCCGCCGCAGGCTCCCCTGCATCGCATTCTCCACAGATCTATGTTGACAACAGAGTTAACACAGGAGTACTTAAACCCGGATAAGTGGCATCCGCCGCTTCCGTGCAGCCCGCGAATTGCAATCCAGGAGAATCGTATGAAAATACCGAGCCTCTTCATCGCCCGCGTCGCCTTGTGCGCCGCGATCGCCGCGTTGTGTCTCCAGCCACAAACCGCCAGAACTTCGCGCGCCTCCTTCGTCCCCTGGACCGCCAGCCCCGGCGTCATCCTCTGCGGCCCCGGACTTGTCTATCGCTGTACTACGCACGGATGTTACTGCGTGAAACCCTGACCAATAAGAACTCCCATGCGAAAGCCCCACGCCGATCGCCGCGGAACGGCGCGATCAGCGTGAGGGCCTTGACGCGGGCTGCAGGCTACAGGCTACAGGCTTCCCTGTTTCATTACTTCGGTCCCAGCAAACCCTTCAGCACACTCCCCGCGCTCTTCTTCTGTCCCGACTGATTCCCCAGCAATCCGCCCTTCACCATCTTCGTCAGATCGGCGCGAATCACCGGGTTCGCCGTCGTCCCCGTAATCGTCAGCGGCACCCCACTACTGACGGCGGAGTGCAGCAGTCCACCGGCAATCCCGCCCAGGGCTGACGCCGCTGTATTTGCCATCGTGGCCACGCCGCCCTTCAGCGTCGCCACCAGCGCAAAGTTCAGCGCCCCGGCCGCCGTCACCGTCCCCTGACCTGTTGCCGTTCCCACCGAAGGCACGTCGGCATCGATGTTCGTCAGCGTCGTCTGCGGCACCGTCGAGTCCACCTCTGCCTTTAGCGTCTGAATCGCCGTCACATTTCCTGAAACGCCGGGGATATTCAGGCCCCCAATCTTCTGCGCGAGATTGAAGCCCTGCAGTTGCGTGCCCTCCACATCCACCGGTCCCTTAATCTCCGGGGCCTGCGTCGTTCCCGTAATCGCCAGCTGCGCGCTCAGCGTCCCGCCCTTTAACTGCGATCCGCTTGGCAGTCGAATCCCCACCGCCGGCAGCAGATTCTCCACCGCATCCACCGGCATGTTCGGCGCCGACACCTGCAGATTCAGCACCGTCTCCGCTGCCTGCGTCTGGAACGTCCCGGTCACATGCGCCGTCGCCGGCCCCGAATGCACCGCGATGTCCTTCACCGTTCCCGTCTGCGCCTGCAGCGCATAGTCGATCGCATAGTCCACATTCACCGGCTGCGCCGCCGGCGTTCCTCCGCGTGAGAGCAGCAGATGCGTGGCTGTGATCTTCCCCGTGCTCGTCAGCGTTCGGCCATCGGACTGCACCTGCGCCGTCACGTCCGCGACCATGCCCACGCCTTCGCTCGCCGGCAGCACGCCCGCCGCCACCGGATCGAAACCCTGAACCGTCAGGCTCGCCTGCAGCGGTGTGGCGACAGCGTTCTGCTGGTTTACCGGCCCCGCGGTTCCCTTCAGCTCGACAGACCCGTTCCCCGGCAACTTTGCCGATACCGTGAAGGGCATTGCCTGCGTCAGGCTCACGTGCTCAACCGACACATTCACGTCGCTGTAGGTCATGGGTTTCCCCGTCGCCGGTACCGACGACACCACGACACTGCCATTGCTGATCTCGAATTTCCCCACCGTCACCTGCGGGGCGCTGCTCCCGCTCGAACCACCGGCCGCGCTCGAGCCGCGTGTCAGGCTTGAAAAATTCCACGTCCCGTTCTTCCCCGAAATCAGCTGCACCTGCGGCGACTCCGCCACGAACTTCGTCACATGCACCTGACGGTCAAATAGAAGCGCGCCCGTCTCCACGCCGATCCGCAGCGATTTCGCCTGGAAAAACGGGTTCGTGCTGAACGTTGGATCGTCCGCCACCGCCACGTTATCCGCCACCAGGCTGCCCGACCACAGCGAGAAACTCAGATGTCCCAGCGTCACCTTTCGTCCCAGCGCGCTCGACAACTGGTTCTCCAGTGTCGGCCGAAACGCATCCGCATTCACAAACAGCGGCACAATCAGCACCGCCGCCACCACCAGCACCACCACTGCCAGCAGAACTCGCACCCAGCGCTTCTTCATGGCTCCCCCCTTCCGCAACCCATTTGGATGCACGCCCTGACCCGGCTCTGCGAACCTCGCCGGTCACTTTGAATCATTGATTTTCACGCACGCTCTGCGTCTCTTCTCCCGATTCCTGTTCCAATCAGGATAATCCCCAACACTGCGGCTCCCCCCTTCGTGGGAGAGTCAGCCCCGTGACCCCCGCCTCCCCTTCTGCTACACTTTAACTACGCTCAGTTGTTTGGTTGTGAGCCGTTCTCGCCTTCATCCGCAAGATCGACCTCCCGTAATTCCTCCAGCCCTCTCAGCGTGATGGCCCCAAAGACGTCACAAGTGTGTGACCGGGCCAGGCTGCAGCGCTCGGCAATTCACGTCCGGCGCATCCCAGCCGAAACGTAGAGTGTGGGTCGAATCGCGACCGGCGCTTCGTATGCGCCCCCCGGATCTCCCTGCATACAATCGAAAGTTTTCCCGCGCGTTTGAAGAACCCCCGGGAAAGAAAGCACCTCCGGCCGCCCGCGTCCTTCAAACCGGCGCTGGATCCCTGGATGAACACAGCGATCGTTTCGATCGCTCCCAGAGGGATTCAAGGCGAGCCCGAGCACAGGAATCAATTGAACACCTTTTCTGAACTCCCCCTTTCGGCCGCCCTGCAGCAGCAGATTGCCGCCGCCCACTTTGTCACCCCCACTCCGGTCCAGGCCCAGGCCATTCCGCCCGCCCTCCAGGGCAGCGACGTCCTCGCCACCGCCCAAACCGGCACCGGCAAAACCCTCAGCTTCCTCATCCCCCTCATCGAGCGGATGCCCAAAAATCACAAAGGCGCCTTCGCCCTCGTCCTCCTGCCCACGCGTGAACTCGCCATGCAGGTCCTTGAGGCCTACCGCCACCTCACCCGCAGCCAGGGCACAGCCGCTCTCGTCTGCGGCGGCCTCAACGAAGGCCCGCAGCTCGACGCCATCCGCCGCGGCGCGCGCCTCATCGTCGCCACCCCCGGCCGCCTCGAAGACTACCTCCAGCGCAAGCTCGTCAACCTCAGCGGCGTCCGCATGCTCATCCTCGACGAAGTCGACCGCATGCTCGACATGGGCTTCAAGCCCAGCATCCGCCGCATCGTTGCCGCGCTGCCCACCGATCGCCAGACTCTCTGCTACTCCGCGACCCTCAGCAATGAGATCCGCGAAGTCTCTCGCGATTACCTCCACAACCCGGTCCGCATCGAAATCGGCTCGGTCCTCAAGCCCTCGCCCAACGTCAAGCTCCAGACCTTCGAAGTCGCGACCGACAAAAAGCAGGAGCTCCTCGAGCATCTCCTCGGCGCCCACGAAGGCAGCTTCCTCGTCTTCGTCCGGACCAAGCACGGAGCCGACCGCGTCGCCCGCCGCCTCAAACGCGCCGGACACGAGGCCATCCAGATCCACGGCGACCGCTCCCAGTCCCAGCGCAACGCCGCCCTGCGCAGCTTCGCTCAGGGACACCACCGCGTTCTCGTCGCCACCGACGTCGCCGCCCGCGGCATCGATGTCGCCGACGTCGCCCACGTCGTCAACTACGACATGCCCAAAGAAGCCGAGGACTTCGTCCACCGCGTCGGCCGCACCGGACGCGCCTCCGCCCACGGCATGGCCTCCACCTTTGCCGCCCCCGACGAGGCCCACGAGCTGCACAAGATCGAACGCCGCCTCGCCATTAACCCCCGCAAATTCCGCGTCAGCTCCAAACCCGCAGCCCACGCCCACGCGTAATTGCACAGCTGTCATCCCGAGCGCAGCGCCGGATAAAATCCATCCGGCGTTGCGCGAGTCACCCCGGCGCGGAGCCGAGCGGACCCCCGTAGCGAAACGAGCGGCCTCCCCGACCACAACTCTCCCCGCGGAGGGATTCGGTCGCAAGGCGGCCGACCAAAATCCCTCCCCGTTGCGAAAGCATTCCCCCTCGCCCAGCCCCCTCTGTGTCCTCCGTGCCCTCCGTGGTAAAGAGCTTTTGAACCCTCACCCCCTCCGCAAATTCCCCCGCAGCGTCAGCGACCCATCCGCATTGCACTTCTCCCGACAAGCCCACCGCACCGGCACCCGCATCCCCTTCACCTGAATCTCCGCCCGCAGCCGCAACCCCTTCCACTCAGTCCCCGCCGGCAGCACCAGCTGCGCCTGCCGAATCTTCCCCGGCACCGGATCCCCCGCATCCAGCCCGCCCTCCGCCAGCACCGTCCCATCCTCCCTGGCCACCGCCAGCCGCAGATTCCCCGGAACCCCCGCGATCCCGTCATTCGCCAGCCCCACAATCAGCCCGCACCGCGTCCCATCGCTGTAGCTCCACACAAACGACGGCCGCACCCGATACCCCACCCGCCGCGCCATCCGCGCAAACGCCTCGGGATACGCCTCCTGATATCGCCGCAAATTCCACGCCCCAATCGCATGAAAGTTCCACAGCGAAAAGTAACTCACCCCCACATCCAGCACATGCTGCATCAGGTTCTCCGCCGGAGCCACCCCATCCACGCCGCCCTCCACCGGAGCCCCCGCCGGAATCCCCTGTTCCAGCACCGCCGCCGCCCACGCCGGCCGATTGCTCAGCGCCTCAATCTGTTCGTTCTCAATAAAGATCGTGTCACTCCGCATCCACTCATGTGCCCGCACGCTCCGGTCCAGCACCTCCGAGTTCCCCACCCGGCTGAAGTCCGGCTGCGTATTCGTCACCAGCGGCGTCTTTTTAAACGCCGCCCTCTGCACCTCCAGCATTCGCACCCACGTCCGCTCCGCCGTCGCATAATCCGGGAAAGGATTGTTTGCAAACGGCCACGTGTGCCCCTCGCCCCAGAACCCGTACAGAAACGTGTCCATAAACTCCACGTCGGGATGCCCGTCGAACTCCTCCGCCAGCGCCTCCACCAGCCCCCGAAACGCATTCTGGAAAACAGGCAAGTCGTACCGCGGCTGCGCCTTCGACCATGGATTGTCGAGATACCGCTGCGCGTCTGTCCGCTCGCTCTCGTCTTTCAGGATCAACGGAACAAAAGGCACAGTGTTGAGCACAAAATCCGGCAGCGCCGGCCCATGCGTGTAATCGGGCGCGCACATCTGCACCCGAAACGCCACCCGCTTCCCGCTCGACTTCGCCAGCGCAAACACCTGCTGCAGATACGGCGGCAGCGCCAGCTTCCCCGGCTGCGCCTGCACCTCCCGCCATGTGGGACGCACATACAGCTTCTCCCCCAGCGGAAACGCCACCAACTCCTCAATCGCCCGCTCCACCGCCGCCGCGCCCTGCGCATCCACCGGCCGCCCGTCCGGACCCTGAATCTCCTCCGTCCCCTTGTCAGCCGTGATGTAGGTAATGAGCCCCTTGCCGTAATTCGGCACTACCTCATCCGACGGCATCGTGGTCATCACCACGTCGTCCGTCGGAATCACCGCGTCCGGGGGATACTGCGGAAACGGCCCCTGATTCAGCCGATCCGCAACCGCAGGCCCCAGCCCAAAGTCGTACTTGCCCCAGTTGTGCGCCGGAACATAGCCTTCTCCCAGCGCAACCTGCTCAAATTCCGCCCCTCCGGCCAGAATCGCCCCAGCCGCCAAGCCACCCTTAAGAAACGCCCGACGCCGCATCGCATAACCCCCCTCAACGACGCACCATCGTAATCATTCGAAACCGTTCAACGCAATTCGAAATACGAGCACAGGCATGTCTTTGACGGGGTATGCGCCGATTTCTATGAAGATCTCCGCCTATTGCCGCAGAGCGGCTCCGAGTGCCAGTTGAAGTGATAAAACCCAACGTCAATGAGGTCGAGCGCTGGCCAGACAGGTTAGTCGGGAGGGAGACGGAAGGGACATGAATCCCAGACCTTTTTGAGGAGTCCGTCCTTAACCATCGGGAGAATGAGTAGCCCTGCTGCGTCCTTTAATCCGTGAACTCTAAACTCTGCAGCCAAACCCCTCCGTGCTCCCTGTGTCCTCTGTGGTGGAATGCTCCTGTCCTCCGCCTGCTATCCAGCTATGCCATACAGCAGGGCCATCGCCTTATCCGTGAACTCTAAACTCTGCAGCCAAAACCCCTCCGTGCTCCCTGTGTCCTCTGTGGTGGAGTGCTCTTGTCCTCCACTTGCTATC
>JBAUZR010000439.1:0-26596 GCA_049585375.1 Acidobacteriaceae bacterium | reverse complement strand
ATTCATCGCCCGGTCTTTGCCACGGTCTGCGCGCTGCTGATCATCCTGGCCGGCGCCGTGGTCATCCCGTCGCTGCCCATCTCTCTGTATCCGCAACTGGCGCCGCCCCAGGTCACCGTTACCAGCGCCTACATCGGCGCCAACTCCAGCCAGGTGGAATCCGCCGTCACGGTGCCTCTGGAAGAGGCGATCAACGGCGTTCCCGGCATGCGCTACATCCAATCCACCAGCGCCAATGACGGCACCAGCGCCATCACCACCACCTTCGATACCGGCTACCCGCTCGACATCGCCGCGGTGGACGTGCAGAACCGCGTTTCCTCCGCCTCCGGCCTGCTGCCCGCCGAGGTGAACCAGACCGGCATCACGGTCAGCAAAGCCAACAGCAATTTCGTTTTTGGCGCCGGCATTTATGCCGATCACGGCCAGTACAGCAACCTCTTCATGAGCAACTACCTTGATGTCTACATCAAGGATGCCATCAAGCGCGTCAAGGGCGTCGGCGACGTCCAGATCTTCGGCGTCGGCCAGTATGCCATGCGCATCTGGCTCGACCCCGTCAAGCTGGCCGCCCGCGATCTCACCGCCTCCGATGTGGTCGCGGCTCTTCAGGAGCAGAACGTCGAGGTCCCTTCCGGACAGCTGGGAGCGCCGCCTTCCAATAACCAGCAGTCCTTCCAGATTTCCGTCAACGTCGTCGGCCGCCTCACCACGCCCGAGCAGTTCGACAACATCGTCGTCAAGAACACCCCCAACGGCATCGTCCAGATCAAAGACGTCGGTCGCGCCGAGCTGGGATCTTCCAGCTACGGCAGCACCCTTACCTTCGACGGCATTCCCGCTGTCGGCTTTGGCGTGATGCAGCTCAGCAACGCCAACGCGCTGCAGGTGGACCGCGACGCCAAGGCCGAGCTGGCCCGCCTGGCCCGCTCCTTTCCTCCAGGCATGAAGTATGCGGTCGCCTTCGATACCACAACCATCGTCGGAGCCTCCATCCACGAGGTCATCAAGACTCTCATCGAAGCCATCGTCATCGTCATCGCGGTGATCTTTTTCTTCCTGCAGGACTGGCGCGCCACCCTCATCCCCGCGGTCACCATCCCGGTTTCGCTGGTGGGCACCTTCGCTTTTATTAAGGTCTTCGGCTTCTCCATTAACTCGCTCACGCTGTTCGGCATCACCCTGGCCACGGGTCTGGTCGTCGACGACGCCATCGTCGTAATCGAAAACGTGCAGCGCCACATCGCCGAAGGCGACAGCGAGCCGCACCATGCCACCTCCGCCGCCATGGTCGAAGTCACTGGCGCCGTGATCGCGACTTCGCTGGTCCTGATCGCCGTCTTCGTCCCGGTCTCGTTCTTCCCCGGCACCACCGGCATTCTCTACCGGCAGTTCTCGCTCACCATCGCGTTTTCCATCGCCATCTCCGCCTTCAACGCGCTCACCCTTTCTCCGGCGCTTTCGGCGCTCTTCCTGCGCCGCGAAGAAGGCAAGCACACGTTGCTGCACCTGGCCGAGCGCGCCATCACGGGCCTCGGACGCGGCTACGCCCGCGCCATCCACGGCGTTTTGCGCGTGCGCTGGCTCATGGTCATTCTTTTCTTCGTGGGCCTCTTCGGCGCCTACTGGGAGTACACCCACGTGCCCACGGCCTTCGTTCCCGAAGAAGACCAGGGCTTCATGATGATCCTGATCCAGGCTCCGCAGGGAGCCTCCCTCGCCTACACCACGCACATTGAAGCCGAGGTGAGCGCGATGCTGAACAGGGACAAAGATGTCGCCGGCTCCTTTGCTGTCGGCGGTTTCAGCTTCAGCGGTAATGCGCCCAACTACGGCATGATGTTCTGCTCTCTGGCGCCTTACGACAAGCGCACAGGCGCCAATGACTCTGCCGAAGCCATCGTCACTCGCCTGCGCGGCCAGTTCTTCATGATTCCCGGCGCGCTCATTATTCCCATGGTGCCGCCCGCCATTAACGGTGTTGGCTCCTTCGGCGGCTTCCAGTTCGAGCTTGAAGATCGCGGCAGCAACACCCTCGCCGATCTGGATCGCACCGCGCATTTGATCGCAGCGCGCGCCAGCCAGACGAAGGATCTGACCGGCATGTACACCAGCTTTACCTCGAACGATCCCCAGGTTCTGGTGCGCATCGATCGGGACAAAGCCAAAACCCTCGGCGTGCCCTTCGGCCAGATCTCTGACGCCCTCCAGGTCTACATGGGCTCCGAGTACGTCAACAATTTCGACTTCAACAATCGCAGCTACCGCGTTTACGTGCAGGCCGAGCAGCAGTTCCGCGAAAATGCATCCGCGATCCGCCAGTATTACGTGCGTTCCGCCACCGGCCAGATGATCCCGCTCGACAACCTCGTCAGCATCGAGAACACCTCCGGTCCGCAGGTCATCAGCCACTACAATCTTTTCCGCTCCGCGGAAATCGACGGTTCGGCGGCGCCGGGCGTCAGCACCAGCGTCGCTCTCCAGGCCATGGAGAACCTTGCCGATCACACCATGATGCATGGCATGGCTTACGAGTGGACGGGCCTCGCGCTCGAGGAAATCGAGTCCGCCGGCAAGGTCTTTATCATCTTTGGCCTCGGCATCCTTGTCGTTTACCTCACCCTCGCCGCGCTCTATGAGAGCTTCGCGCTGCCCTTCATCATCCTGCTCGCCGTGCCCATGGCGGTCTTCGGCGCCCTGCTGGCCCAGTCCCTGCGCGGCTACGCGAATGACATCTACTGCCAGATCGGTCTGGTCATGCTCATCGGTCTCGCCGCCAAAAACTCCATTCTGATCGTGGAGTTCGCCGAACAGCTCCGCCGCAAGGGCCGCTCCATCGTGGATGCTGCGATTGAAGCCGCCGAGCTGCGCCTGCGTCCGATTCTGATGACCTCCTTTGCCTTCATCCTCGGCGTCATTCCCCTCGCCATCGCTTCAGGCGCCGGCTCCGCGGGACGCCGGTCCGTGGGCACCACGATCATCGGCGGCATGCTCGTCTCCACCGTGCTCAACCTGTTCTTCATCCCCGTCCTCTACGTGCTGCTGCAGACGCTGCTTGGCGCCTTCAGCCGGAAGCGTCCGGTGCCTCATGCCGTCTCCGCCGACTAATTCGACTTCTCGCCGCCAGCGCCGCCATGCGTCCGGCGATCCTCTTGCGCCTTTTGGCTCGCAGAAGGCGCGCCGCCTCTCCGATGCCCTCCTCGTCGCCGTCTCCTGCCTGGCGATCCTCGGCGCCCTCATCGCTATCCCCGTTGTGCGCGCTGTGGCTCCTGCCGTCCTGAATACCGTGACGCCGGTCGTGGTCCGCGCCGTCGTCCGGCCGCCGGCTGCTCCCGCTACTCCGCCCCAAAAGACAACGGCCTGCACGCATATTCACGTGCAGGCCGGTCCTTCTCATCGCCACATCTGCGGCTAGGTTATTGGTTGCCGTCGTGGTCGTTGTCCGCCCGCGTGCCCGGAGTGAACGAGACGCCGCGCAGCACCTCAGCGAACTGCGCCGTCCGCAGCGTGGTGAACTGCTCATGCGCCGCCCCCGCGGCCGTTGTGTTGCCCAGTCTGTCAGTGATGACCACCAGCTTGTTCGGATCCGCACCCGTGTCGCCGCTGCCGCTCACCGTTGAAGTGATCGCCCAGATCGTCACCGATCCGTCACGATTCACCTGCCCCGTGATGTTCCGCAGACCATCCGCGGCCGGAGACCACGGCAGTCCCGCCGGGACTGTCTTGGTCGCCGTTCCGATGTTGTTGCCCGTCGGATAGCCCCGGACCGTGTACGGCGTTCCCAGGTTCAGCCCATTCGTCAGCGTGTACGCCAGGGTCCATGTCTGGCTGGTGGAATTGAAGATCCACTTCTCCAGCCCTGCGTTCGTCTGGGCAGCCGCATGCGTGTACAGATCCGTGCCGCCCGTGTATCCGTCACCCTCGTCGGCAACATAGAGCGTGTTGGCGTTCGCAAACCACAGCCCGAACGGGAAGTTGACCGGATTCGCGCCCTTGGCCTTGTTGGAGAGCGTTGGGAAGCCCGCGAGGATGCACATGTTGCTCGGCAGACCGCTCTGCACCGTCGACGCGTTGTAGCTGAGCGGCTGGTTGGGCAGCGCAGCGCCAGGCACTGGCAGCCCCGTTCCGTTCGGACACGCTGTTCCCGTCGTGTCGACGAAGAACACCGTGTTTACGCCGTTGCTGCCGCTGCCTTTCGTGTAATACACGACGTTGTTGAAGACGGTCATGCCGCGGAAATTGTCGTCCTTGCCCACCTTGTCCGCGGGATCGCCCAGCTCGGTCACCGAGAAGCTGCCCAGCGGCGTTGGCGGCACCGGCGGGTTCTGCACGGACTCCGGCGCATCCGTCGGATCGACCAGTTGCGCGCCCGCTCCCAGAATCACGTTGGTGGGCTGCGGATTACTGCCGTTACCCGCATTGCCCGCCGCGTAATACAGGTCATTACGGCCGAGGTTGTTCAGGATCACCGAGCGGCCGTTGTTGCCGCTGTACGCGTTGGTCTCGGTGAAGGTGAAATTCCCCCAGCGGTCCATGCGCGCGACGGCACGATAGTAGTTCTCGCCCACCGGATTCGTATCATCGACCGCTCCGGGCGTATTGGAGTTCGACGCGTCGATGGCGTTCACCGGCGCCACATATCCCATAAACGTCAGATACTGTCCGTCCAGAGACAAGTGCAGCCCCAGTTCCGACTTCGAGCTGAAGCTGGTGACCAGCTGGTTGCTGTGCGCCCCACCCCCCGATCGAGGCTGTTCGGCACTTCCATCGTGTTCACCAGCCGGCCCGACGGCGTCATCTGGTCAAGATAAATGCGTGAGGTAATGCCAAAGCTTGCGTCCACCGGCGCGTTGTTGAAGACGTAGGGATAGGTCCCATTGTTGACCGCCTGGACGCAGCTGTCCGTCGACGCTACGCAGTTTGGCGGCAGCGTCTCCCCCACCGTTACGTTCCCGGCGAGATTGTCGTATACGCTGCGGCTCACCACCAGGTTGCCGGGGAAGAGGGGTGCCCGCTGCGGAAATCCAAACGGAGATTGCGCGGAGAGGCTGTTGGGAAGGGCGAGGGAGGCCAGCGCGCAGGCCGCGATGGCTCCCAGGGCACAGCGCCGGGGAGCGCAGTCCCAATTCAACTTGGTCATGAGTGGAGTCTCCTGGAGTGCAGGTCGAGTTCGCTGCGATCCATGCGTGAATCGCATGCCGCCGACCATCCTCGCAACCCGGGATGAATGCTGCGTCAACGCCGGGTAAACGGATTCTGACGGCCCCTGGCTCTTACCTCCGCTGAAACTCCGGAGACCCCAGCAGCAGTCCGCCCAGCAGCGCCGCGTCCGCATCCGCCGGGGGCGGCAGCGGGGCCGCCGCCTGCAGCAGTTGCCCAAACTCGCGCGGCCGCACAAAAATCACGCGCCGCGGAGATTTCGGCATGCCCGGCGCAGGTGCATTCTGCTCCTGCGCCAGCTGTCCCAGCACCGCGCTGCGCGTGTGCTCAGAAACCGCCTCGCCCAGCAGCGCAGTCTCCAGGCGGCTCTCCTTCTCCGCACCGCTCGCCTGCTGCGGTCCGCCGATCCCCAGCAGCCTGTCCCATTCCATCGCGGTGCCCGCGCTGTTATCCGCCAGCGCCATGCTGAAGTTCATCCGGTCGAGCAGCTCTCCGCTGTTCAGCCACGCCTCCGCGGTCCATGCGTAGCCGTTCGGCGTCTGACAGCCGTAAAGAGGCATGCCCAGCTGGCCGATCGCCTCCACCAGCACTGCCGGATGCACCACCTCGCCGCCGGTAGCCCGCACCGCTGAGATCACGTACTCCTCCGGCGTCTTCACCTTCGCGCGGTAAGCTTCCTTCGACCAGAACTCCGGCCGCTCCAGCATCGTGCGCAGCACTTCGCGAATATCGCCGCCCGTCTTCATCCACGTCGCGGTCATGGCATCCACCAGACGCGGCGGAGGCGTGTCGCTGACAAAGCGCTGTGCAATTTGATACGACACGTGATGCGCCGTCGCCGGGCTCATCGCCAGCATGTGCAGAATCTCCAGCCCCTCTCCCTCCCCGCGATCCGGAATCTTTTCCCCCAGCACGAACTTCGGCCCCGGCTCGTGCCGCCGAGGGTTGAAGACGAACTCTCCGCCCTGGTCGGGACGCTCGATGCCCCAGCCCGTGAACGCCTTGGCTACCTCGATCACATCTTTCTGCGTGTATCCGCTGTCCACGCCCAGCGTGTGCAGCTCCATCAGCTCGCGCGCGTAGTTCTCGTTGATCCCCAGCGTCCGTTCCTGCCCGTTCGGCCCTCTCTGATACGCAGCTCGCACCGCCGCCATCGAGTGCGGCCCCACGCTCTCCGTCTGGTCCAGGTAGAACAGCATCGCCGGGCTCTCGGCCGTCGCCACCAGCAGGTCCTCAAACTTCCCCAGCGCTCGCGGACGAACGACCTTGTCCTGATAATCCGCGAGGTACCAGGGAGCGAACGGCCCTTTGCGCAGATACACGTTGAAGTGGTTGAGCCAGAAATCGGTCATCACCTCCTGGAGCTGTCGCTCGCCTTCAACATCGCGCAGCAGACGGGTGACCAGCACCTCGCCGCCCACCACTAACTGCGGATTGATCAGAGCGAAGACCGTCTCCCGCTGCTCGGGCGTGAGCCCCGCAAACAGCGCCACGCGATCCGGCCGGCTCAGCCGCTGCAGAAAGTCCCGGAACTCGTCCGGCTGCATCGCCACCAGCTTCTGCACTCGCTGCTGCGGCGGAAGATTCACTACGTTCGTTGCTCCCAGGTCGGCGTATAGCTTCTCTTCCGCCGCCTTCACCTCGGCGGACTCTTCCACGCTCGGCGGCGCAGCGGCGGCCTGCTCCGGATTCGCATTTGCCGCCATCATGTCCACAGGAGGCGGAGGCGCCATATCATTCCCGGCCGCCGCCATTGCGCTCGTCGTACCAGCAGGCTGTGGCCTGTTCCCTGCACCCTGTACCCTGTTTTGCTGCCTCTCCCGCAAAACCGCAATCTGATCGTCGTAGATGGCCCGCTCGACCGGATCGCGCGGGATGGCCAGCCGTCCCTGCTCCGCCTGCCGGATCATCTGCGGAGAAGGAAACATCTGCACCCGCTCGTGCAGGCTCAGCCGCATCGCCGGATACGCCATCAGCCGCTGCTCCAGAGCCGAATCGTCGATCGACTGCGGATTCAGTTGCTCGTCGATCCACTTGTCCAGCCCCATCGTCTCGACGGTCGCCACGTCTCCAGGCCGCGGCCCAAACGTCAGCCGGTTGAGCGCCTGCAGTACCCGCTGATCCTGGGTCAGCGGCGATTCATTCGCCGCGCTCTCCGCGGCCTTCTTCTTTTTGTGGCCAAAGGCCGCCGCGTCTCCAGGCGGCAGAAGCAGCAGCGCTGTCAGCAGCGCCGCCAGACAGCGGAAAGTCGTGGGCATGGGCGTCCTCAGGGACAGTCTGTCCTCTTCCTGCTAACCGCGCAACGCCTCGAAAGTCGCGGCCGCCGGAATTTAAACAGAATGCAGACAGCGCCCCCACCAACGGCCCCGCGATCGATGATCGGATGAGCGCCCCCAACTTCGGCAACCCGCAGCCAACAAAAAGGGGCAGACCGCAATCCGGCCTGCCCCTTTGCTTCCTGTACCCCGTAACCTGACCCCTGTAACCGGTTCTACTCGCTCCGCAGCAGAATCATCGGGTCCACGGCCAGCGCCTTGCGTGCTGGAATCCAGGCCGCCACCAGTCCCAGCGCCAGCATCGTCACGACCACCCCGCCCAGCACCACCGGATCCTTCGGCGTCGCCTGATAAACGATCGCGGACAGCACCTTCGTCGCCAGCACGCCCAACACGATCCCCGCCACCGACCCTCCGGCCAGCAGCAGGAAGGCCCGCCCCAGCGCCGTCCCCAGCACCTGTTTCTGCCCCGCTCCCAGAGCCACGCGAATCCCCAGCTCCCGCATGCGCTTCGTCACCACATACGAGGCCATGCCGAAGATGCCCGTCACCGCCAGCATCGCGCCCAGCAATCCCAGAACGCCCAGCGCCACCGTGGCCACGCGCGCCGCAAACAACGCCGAGTCCATTTCCTCGTTCCACGTGTTCATCTGGAGCGGCAGTGCCGGATCCAGCCGGTGCAGGGTCTCCTCCACACCTCGCGATACCGCCGCGGCATCCTGCATCGAGCGCACCTCCAGCCAGGCGCTGCTGTCTGGCTGCTGCAGGAAACAGAAGAACATCGCCGGCTGCTGGTCCTCCGTCAGCGTCCGGTATTTCCCGTCTTCCACCACGCCCACCACTTCCGCCCGCTTGCCGCCCCAGTATTTAAAGTGCCCGCCCAGCGCCTGGCTCACCGATCCGAAAACCTTCACCGCAAAGGTGCGATTCACCAGCGCCACGGTCGGCGTTTTGTTGTCATCGTGCATCGTGATATTACGTCCAGCCAGCAGCGTCGTCCCCGCCGCCTGCAAATAGCCCGGTGAGATGCTGTAGTTCATCGGGTCCGCGATCGCGTTCGTTGGACGGAAGTCCGTCGTCGTGTCCTTATATACGTCCGAATCGCTCCCGCCCAGACTCAGTGGCAGCTGATCGGAATAGCCCACCGCCGTGAGGCCCGGAATGGCCTCCAACGCTTCCACCATGCGCTTCTGCATGGGCGCCCGCTGGGCCTCCGTGTAACCGGCCATCTGCAAATCCGTTGACACCACGACAACATGGTTGGGATCGAAACCGAAATTACTCTGCAGCGACCGCATCAGTCCCCGCACGGCCACCAGTGACGAGGTCACCAGCACCGCACAGATCGCGATCTGCGTCACCAGCAGCACGTCGCGCAGCGTGAACTTCCGCATCCCGCCCAGCCCCGCGCCGCCGGTGCGAATCACCTGCCAGGGATCGGTCCGCAGCACCTGCCGCACAGGCACCATGCCAAACAGCAGTCCGCTCACCAGTGCCAGGCCCAGCGCCACGCCGTAGGTCCCCAGATCGGGATTCACCGGCACGTTAATCGGCACGCTCGGAATCGGCTGCCAGGCGCTCAGCCAGCGCAGAATCAGAACGCCGCCTGCCAGTCCGATCATGCCGCCGGCAAGCGAAACCAGCACCGCTTCGGTCAGCAGTTGCCGCACAATGCGCCCGCGCCTCGAGCCCAGCGCCACCCGCAGTGCCACCTCTTTCGCCCGATCCGCCGCCCGCGCCGCAAACAGGCTCCCCAGATTCGCGCACGCCGCCAGCAGAATCATCCCCGCCAGCAGCATCAGGCCCGCCACAAATGCCCGGGCTGGATTGCCCAGCATATCGCCGACCAGACCCGGCCGCGCCAGGCTGAACTTCACCCCGTCATCCGACTTCGGATAGGTCTTCGCCAGCCACGATGCCAGCGATTGCAGATCGGCCATCGCCTCCGCCGGCGTCACTCCCGGCTTCAGTCGCCCCACCACAAATCCCGAATGCGACCCGCGCTCGTGAACCTTGTCCCACCCCTCAATTTCGTTCGCGTCCATCAGCGGGAACCAGAATGCCGGAGCAAAAAACATTTCGGTCCCGCGGAAACTTGGCGGAGCCACTCCGATGATTGTCATTGGATGCTTGTTGACCTGCACCATCCTTCCCACCACGCCCCGGTCGTCGTGGAACTGCGTGTGCCAGAAGTCGTAACTCAGCACGATGTAAGGAGCGCTGTTTACGCCCTTCTCATCGTCTTTATGGAAGAACCGTCCGACATAGGGTTGAATTCCCAGAGCATCGAAGTAGTTTCCGCTCGCCTCATACGGCCACGCCGTCATCGGATTGTTTCCGGTATCGAATCCCACCGGGCCGATGATGTTGTACATGGTCAGGCTCTGGAAGGTGCGGTTCTTGTCGCGCAGATCCTCGTAATCCGGCACCGACTGTGACGGATACTGGAATCGCTGCACCATGTACAGATTTTCAGGATGCGGCACCTTCACCGGCTTCAGCACAATGGCGTTCAGCACGCTGAACACGATGGCATTCGCGCCGATCCCCAGCGCGAGAGTCAGGATCGCCGTGACCGTAAACCCCGGCGTCTTCCGCAGCTGTCGCATTGCGACTTTCAGATCGCTCGTCATCGTTTCCGCCTTGCGAAACAATACGAGCGAAATGTTCCGCGGGTTCCCTGAATCGTCGCTTTCCCTGCGCCCGCTGAGCGCCCTTGCGCTGAAGGCCCTTCAGCTACTGGCTACAGGCTACCGGCTACCAGCTGCTTCACTCCATCCTCAGCGTCTTCATGGGATCCACACTGGCTGCCCGCCGCGCCGGAACCCATGCCGCCAGCAGCGCCAGCAATGTCATCAGCACCGCCACCGCGCCAAACGTCACCGGGTCCACCGCGCTCACCCCGTACAGGAAGGTCCGCAGCAGTTGCGCCACCAGCGCCGCTGCCGCAAGCCCAATCACCGATCCACCCAGCGCCAGCACCAGACTCTGCCGCACCACACCGCTGATGATCTGCCAGCGTTGCGCGCCCAGCGCCAGACGGATGCCGATTTCCCGCGTCCGCCAGCTCACAATGTAAGCAATCAGGCTGTAGACCCCCACGCCGCCAATCACCACCGCCAGTCCACCGAACATCAGCAACAGCAGCGTCAGCGAGCGCGTACCGGACTCCGTTGCCGCCACCACCTCGTTCAGCGTCTGCACCCGCGTCACCGGCACCTGCGAATTCAGCTCCGCCACCGCCTGGCGCAGTTCTTCCGCGGTGGCCTGCGTGCTCGCCCGCGTCCGCAGCACCACATACATCGTGGGACGTTCCCGGTCCGGCGTCATCGGCAAATAGACCTCATCGCCGAAAGCGCTCGCCAGGCTTCCCTCGCGCGTATCGCTGACCACGCCGACGACCGTCTTCGCGGCAGTCGGCACCCACACCGCCGGAGTTGGCTCATCAACGACGTTGAGGATATGTCGCCCCAGCGGATTCTGATTCGGCCACAGCGCCTGCGCCATGTGTTGGCTGATCACCACCGCGCGGCTCGCCCCGGAAGCATCCTGCTCACTGAGCAGCCGGCCGCGCACCAGACCCATGCCCAGCGTCGCAAAGTAGCCCGGCGTCACCGTACGTCCCGTGGCCATCAGCGCGCCCTGGCGTGCTTCTCGGGGATGCCCTTCCGCGTCGAAGACGTAATTCCCTTCCCGCGCGGTCAGCGGCAGCGCATCGGTCAGCGCCACATCCTGCGCCCCGGCCACGCCGTGGAGGCGGTCCAGCAGCGCACTGTAAAACGACGCGCACCGTCCAGACGGAGCCGACGTCTGCCCCGGCGTCGCAGCCGCTGCCTGGCAGGCATTGGCGTTCATCGAAACTTCGGCCGTCACTATGCGGTCGGTCCGGAATCCCGGGTTCACCTGCGTCAAACTCCACAAGCTGTGCAGCATCAGCCCCGCCGCCGTAATCACCACCACCGACAGCGCGATCTGCCCCATCACCAGCAGCATCGACACGCGGAACTGTCCCGCCTTCCCGGCCACGCTGCGGCTTCCTGCATGCAAACTGTCCCGCAAATTCGGCGACGCCATCTGCATCGCCGGAATCAGCCCGAATAAAACGCCCGTCACCACCGACGCCGCCGCTGCAAACAGAAACACCGGCCAGCGCAGCGCCACATCCGCCAGCCGCGGCGTGTCCGCCGGCAGCAGCGTCACCAGAGCCTGCAGACTCACCATCGCCGCCAGCAGCCCCACCACGCCGGCTACCGACCCCAGCACCACGCTCTCCGCAAGCAGTTGCCGCACCAGCCGCGCCCCGGTCGCGCCCAGCGCTCCCCGGATCGCAATCTCGCGTTCCCGCCCCGCTGCCCGCGCCAGCATCAGGTTCGCCACGTTGGCGCATGCGATCAGCAGGATTAGCCCCACCGCTGCAAACAGCAGCATCAGCCGCGGACGCATGTCGCCTACTTCCGCATCCAGCAGCGGCACCACCGTCGTATTCGCAGCCCAGTTATCCGGCATCCGCCAGGGAAACAGCGGCAGCATCAGCGGGTACAGCCGTCGCAGCTCGCTCTGCGCCTGCAGCGGAGTCACGCCAGCCTTCAGCCTGCCGAACGCCCGCAGATTGAAAGTCTGCCAGGGATCCAGAGGATCGCCGCCCTTAAACGTGACCGGGGTCAGAAACTGCGTGTCCGCATACGGGAAGCTCACCCCCGCCGGCATCACGCCGATCACCCGCCGCGAGATTCCGTCGATGCGCAGTGTCTGGCCCACCACGTCGGAATTCCCGGCAAAGTGCTGCTGCCAGTAACCGTAGCCCAGCACCACCACCGGATCGTGGCTGGCCTGCGCGTCGTTCGCAGTGAAGAAGCGGCCAGCGGCCGGATGAACTCCCAGCACCTCGAGCGCATTCGCCATGACCTCGGCGCCAAACACACGGTCCGCTGAGTTCGCGTCTCCCACATTCGACTCGGCATCCGGACCAAACGCGCTCACCGCCTCAAACGACTCGGAGTGCTCCCCCAGTGCACGAATCCATCCCTTGGGAAAGGGAGAGAACAATGGATTGCCGCCGCCGGTGTTGCCGTAGCCGATCCGCATCAGCTCGCTCTGCTGTGGAAACGGCAGCGGCCGCAGCATGATTGAATCCACCAGCGTAAAGATCGCTGTATTCGCGCCGATCCCCAGCGCCAGCGTCAACACCGCCGTCAGCGTAAATCCCGGCGACTTCCGCAACTGCCGCATCGCAAATTTGAAATCACCCAACATCACTCACTCCATTCCCCGTAACCTGCAACCTGCTTCACTCGCTTCTCAGCGCTTCCATCGGTTCCACACGCGCTGCGCGGCGCGCGGGCAACAGGCACGCCGCCGTTCCTACTGTCAGCAGCAGACCCACTGCACCCGTCACCATCCCTGGATCGTAGGGACTCACCTCAAACAGCAGACTGCCCACCAGCCGCGCCGAGGCCAGCGCCGTCGCAATCCCGGCCACCGCGCCCACCAGGACCGGCAGCAGCCCGTCCTGCAGGATCAGTCCATAGATGTTCACGCGTTGCGCGCCCAGCGCCAGCCGCAAGCCGATCTCCCTTTGCCGCTGGACCACGGAGTAGGTCACCACGCCGTACACGCCCAGCCCGGCCAGCAGCAGCGCGCTCACCGCGAACAGCAGCAGCAGATCCATCTCGAACCGCCGATTCGCCACCGAGTCCGCCACCACTCCGCCCAGGGTGCGCACCTCCGGAACCGGCACGCCCGCGTCCACGCTCCAGATTGTCTTGCGAATTGCATTCGCCATGGCCGACGGATCCTGGCTGGTCCGCAACACGAGCGACGCATCCCCGTCGCACCGGAACCAGTACGGCACGTAAATCAGCATGGGATCCGGCTCCGCCAGCGTTACCGTCCGCGCATTGGCCACCACACCAACCACCGTGAAGGGCGCCTCGCCCGTAGCGCCCGCTCGCGTGAACTGCTGCCCCAGCGGATTCCGTCCCGGCCACAGCGTTTTGGCCGTCCGCTCCGAGATCACCGCCTCGTTCCGCCCCCAGTCGCTCGGCGTAAAGAAATGTCCCGCCACCAGCCGCAGATGAATCGCCGCGAAATAATCGGAGCTCACCCACCGCCAGCTCTCGCCGGGCAACTGCGTCCACGGCCGCGTATCGCCCGGCAGCTGTGCGGAATCGCCCCAGCCGTCGCCGCCCAGCGGCAGAATTGAAGCCAGCGCCGCATGTTCCACGCCTGGCAGCGCCTTCAGCTTCAGCAACACCTCGCGGAAGAACTCCGCCCGCTTCTGCCGGTCCGGATATGTTGCCCACGGCAATTCCACCTCGGCCGTCATCGTCCGCTCCGCATCGAACCCGCGATTCACACTCAGCAGTTTCACCAGGCTCGCCGTCAGAAGGCCGGTCATCAGCACCAGCGCCACGCTCACCGCCACTTCCACGCCCACCAGCGCGCGCCGCATGCGCCGGCTTCCCCGCGACTCGCTGGCCAGCCGCGATTCGCTGTGCAGCACCTCCTGGGGAGCCGTCCGCGACACCATCCACGCGGGAGCCGCGCCCGCCAGCAACGTCGCCATGCCGGCCAGCAGCAGCGCGCAACCCATCCCCGCCCAGTCCAGGTGCAGCTCTCCGCGAAAATCCAGTGCCGCCGGCAGAAAGCGCTGCATCGCCGGCACAATCCCCATCGCCAGCAGCGTGCCCAGTCCGCACCCCGCTGCGGCCAGCAGCACGGTTTCGCGCAGAGCCATGCGCAGCATCTCCGCGCGGCTCGCGCCCAGCGCTGCGGCTACGGCCATCTGTTGTCGCTGACCCGCTGCCCGCGCCAGCAGCAGGTTCGCAATGTTCACGCACCCCACCAGCAGCAGCGCCACCACCGCGCCCAGCAGAATCCCCAGCGGCCTGCGCCCCGTTCCGATCAGATCGTCCTGCAGCGGCGTCAGCACCGCCGACAGCGTCGCCTTCTCATCGGCCGGCAGGCCCGTCGAAATCGTATGCTGCTCCGCATTCAGCTCGGCGCTCGCCTGCGCCAGGGTCACGCCCGGCTTCAGCCGCGCCAGCCCAAAGTAGTTCAGGTCCCCCATGTCCTCTTCGAGCTGATCCTTTGAGAACGACATCGGGATCAGCGCCCCCAGCGGCGCCTTCCTCGACGATTCGCTCGCCGAATACGACTCCGTCGGCGGCATGTGGAACGACGCCGGCATCACCCCCACCACCGTGTACGGAAATCCATTCAGCGTCACGGTCCGTCCCACAATATCCCGATCGCCACCGAACTGCTCGCGCCACAAGTCCCAGGTCAGCACCACCACGCGGTCGTGCCCCCGCTGCCCTTCCAGTGGAGTAAATCCGCGCCCCAGCCGAGGCTCGACCCCCAAAACCGAAAAGATCCCCGGCGTCGCCTGCAGCACGTCCACCTCCAGCGGCTGCCGGCTCGTTCCCGACCCGTTCGCCTCTTCCGGCTGCATCGGTATGGGATACTCCCGCATCACCGCCATCGCCGAAAAGCTCCGGCTGTGCTGCTCCCAGAAGGTGAAGTGATTGGCGCTCACCGGCAGCGTCGGATACATCGCGCTCCACTCCGCCACCTTCTCCTCGATGCGCACCAGCCGGTCGGCGTTCGGCAGCGGCAGCGGACGCAGCATCACGTCATACACCAGCGTGAAGATGGCCGTCGTCGCCCCGATGCCCAGCGCCAGCGTCAGCACCGCCGTCACCGTAAACCCCGGCGCCTTCCGCAACTGCCGCCACGCATATCGAAGGTCAGTAATCATGTGTCACTCTCGTGGTTGCGCTTTCGAGATTCCCACTAACCGCTCTCCAGCTACTCCACCTGCCTCACTCCATCCGCAGCGCTTCCACCGGATCCAGTCCCGCCGCCCGCCGCGCCGGAATCACCGCCGCCAGAAACGCCGCCAGTCCCAGCAGCGCAGTTGCCGCCGCCAGCATCACCGGATCCCAGGGACGCACACCGTACAGCTGCCCGGCCATCGCCCGCCCCGCCAGAATCGCCGCCGGAATCCCCAGCGCCAGCCCGATCCCGACCTGAAGAAACGCGCCGCGCAGCACCATCCGCACCACGCTGCCACGATCGGCGCCCAGTGCCATGCGCACCCCGATCTCGCTCGTCCGCTGCTCCACTGTGTACGCCGTGACGCCGTAGAGGCCGACCGCCGCCAGCACCAGACCCAAAGCGCCAAACAGCAGGGTCAGCGTCGCGATCATGCTCTGCTGCTGGAAATCTCCAGCCAGCACATCCGAGTACTTGTCCACGCCCTGCACTACCAGATTGGGATCGATGTCCGTCAGCGCCTTTTTCACCTGCGCCTGCAGATTCACCGGATGCCCCGGCGCCCACAGCACGACGTTGTAAAGGTAGTGCGACCATACATCGCCGCTGTTAAGCTGCGCCTCGTCAAAGTGCGCCGTCTGCGCCTCCGGCAGATAAAACATCGGCCCCACCGGCTTGTCGAAGTCGTAAGCCATGTACCGCATGTCCGCGGCCACGCCCACCACGGTAAACATACCCGCGTACTTCATCTTGTTCGGTCCGAAATGCTGGCCGATCGGATTCTGCCCCTTGAAAAACTTCTTCGCGAACGCCTCGTTGATCACCGCCACCTTCTGCGTCGTCGGCCCGTCGTCCTCGATGATTGGCCGCCCCATCACGATCCGGTTGCCCAGCGTCTCGAAGTAGTCCGACGTCACCCGGGTGTACCCGGCGCTCACATTCTCCTTCGGGCTCGGCTCCGGCTGGCCGGCAACGCGAATGTCGGTGTTCCAGCTGTCCCCGCTCATCGGCGCATAGGTCGCTGCCGCTGCGCTGTGCACTCCAGGAATCGCTGCCAGCCGCTCATCGATGCGCCGAAACAGCAGCGGCATCTGGTCCGCGGGATACCCGGTCAGCTGCGTGTTCGTCCACACCAGGTAACGATCCTGCGCGGTGAAACCGAAATTCTGATTCTGCAGATTGCGCAGGCTCTGCCCCAGCAGCGCCGCCGCGCTCAGCAGCACCAGCGACATGGCCGCCTGCGCCACCACCAGCGCCTTCTGCGGCCACTTCGCCTTCGTCCCCGTCGAGCCGCGCGACCCACGCAGCGCCTCAATCGGTTCCGCATGCGACGTGATCCACGCCGGCGCGATCCCGAACAACACCCCGGTCACGACCGAAACTGCCATCGCGAATCCCAGTACCATCCACGACGGCGACACATCAATCGGCACCCAGTTCTGCGGACCGCCAATCTGGAAGGCCAGGTGCACGATGAGCCGCGCCCCACCATATGCCACGCCGATGGCCGCCACTCCTCCCAGCACACCCAGCGTCACGCTCTCCGCCAACGCCTTGCGCACCAGCCGCCGCCGGCTCGCTCCCAGGGCTATGCGAATCGAGGTCTGCTGCCGATCCTTCAGCCCGCGCGCCAGCAGCAGATTCGCCAGGTTCGCGCACCCCACCAGCAGCACGCACGCCGCCGCAGCCAGCAACAGCTTCAGCCCATCTCCATAGTTGTCCGCCATCGAGTCCACGCCGGCGCCGCCCGGCACCAGATGCAGCGTGCTCTTTTGCCAGGTCTGTTTCTCCTGCGGACTCATATCGGGTACGTGGCTCGCCTGCCAGTCGTGCAACTCGCCGCGCAGCTGCGCTTCCAGCGTCCGTGGATTCGTCCCCGGCTTCACTCGCCCGATGAGATCCAGAAAATTCTCATTCGGCGTCTTCAGCCGCGCCGTCGCCCCATCCACCAGCGGCTCGGTCGTCAGCGGCATCCAGAATTCCGGCATGCCCCAGCCATTTAAGATCGCGCCGTAGAACGACGGGGGCGCCACGCCCACCACTGTGAACGGATGCCCATCGATCAGATAGCTTCGCCCCACCACTCCGCGATCCGCCCCGTAGTGCTGCAGCCAGGTCCGATAGCTCATCACCGCCACCGGCGGCGCGCCCTCATGATCATCGGCCGGCGTCAGCAGCCGCCCCATCCATGCCCCGACACCAAAGGTCTGAAAGAAATTCCCGGAGACAAATTCCCCGTTGCGCGTTTCCGCCTGCTCCGCGCTCCCCGCCAGCCGCACTCCCAGCTGCGTGTTCCCTGCCTGGAACGCCGCCAGTTGCGTAAATGCCGGTGTGTTGTCGCGGAACTGCTTGTAAGCCTCCCAGGAGAAGAGGCTCCAGTCATTGGGGTGCCCGTCAGTGTCCTGCGTGTACCCGCCGAAATTGCAGCACCGAACCGCGTCGCCGATCTTCCACAGCTCGCCAGGCTCCGCCACCGGCAACTGCCGCAGCATCACCTGCTGGATCAGCGTGAAGATCGCCGTCGTCGCCCCAATTCCCAACGCCAGTGTCACCACCGCCGTCACCGTAAACCCCGGCGACTTCCTCAGTTGCCGCAGCGATTGCCTGAAATCTCCCAGCATGCAGATCCTCGGTTTGAAATGATGGAGCCCCGTCCCCCGCGCGGAGCGCACGGGACCCTTCCCACGGTGCATGCCGCCCGCCAGTCCCGATAGCGGCGAAGTCCTTTACAACTGGTACTTTAGGCTTTTGCCGCGATTCGTCGGTTGTCCGCAATCGGCCCGCCCTGTTCGGAATCGAACAGTCCCCGGCCCGCCGCTGCCCGCTCTTCAGCTAGCCGCTCTCCATCTGACGCTCGTCAGCTATCCCGCCAGCACCACGAACGGTTGAAACAACGTCCCGGCTACCCGCCGACCCACCGCAATCAGTTCCCGCTGCCCCTCGAAGATCTTTACCAGCGGCGCCACCGAGTACTCCGGCAGATTCACCTGCATTCCATTCCGAATCCGCCCCACCGTCGCCTCGTCCGCGGTGACCGCCGGCATCTCCGGCAGCAGCGTCCTGGGATGCGGCATCCGCTCCTCCAGCATCCCTGCCGCACCCAGCTCCTCCACTTCGCTCAGCGCCAGCGCCTTCTCCAGCGTGAACGGTCCCGCCTCCGTCCGCCGCAAGCTCGCCAGATGCGCACCGCACCCCAGCGCCTCTCCCATCGCATGCGCAATCGCTCGCACGTATCCGCCCGCCGAAATCCGCATCGTGAATGCAGCCTCATCGCCGCCCACGCCTTCAATCGCGAACGCCTCAACCGTCACCCGCACCGGCTTCAGCTCAGGAGTCTTCCCCTCGCGCGCCAGCTTGTATGCCGGCTTGCCGTCTATTTTCTTGGCAGAATAAGGTGGAGGCATCTGCTCCGTCTCGCCCAGAAACCGCGCCGCGATCTCCCGCACCGCCGCAAGATCCAGCGTCGCAGCCTGCGCATCGCCGACCCGCTGTCCCTCGGCGTCATAGGTGTCGGTCGCGTAGCCGAAGCGAATCGTCCCCGTATACGCCTTCTCACTCGACCCGTAGAACTGCGCCAGCCGCGTGTATTTGCCCAGCAGGAGAGGGAGCACGCCCGTCGCCATCGGATCCAGCGTTCCCAGATGTCCTACGGATTGTTCGCCCGTTGCCCGCCGCACCCGCGCCACCACGTCATGCGACGTCATCCCGCCCGGCTTGTCCAGGATCAGCAGCCCATTCACTTCACTACGATAAACCGGCGCTCGCTGCCCACAATTTTCATTGCAGGCGAAGACTGGTCAATCCCTGATCCCTAAACTCGAATCCCCGCTCCATCCCGAATCAGCGACAGGAATTCATTCCGCGTGTTCTGCTTCTGGAAAACGCCCAGCATCGCCGACGTCACCGTGGACGAGTTCTGCTTCTCCACGCCCCGCATCATCATGCACAGGTGCCGCGCCTCAATCACTACTCCTACGCCCTGAGGGTGGATCGCCTCCTGAATCGCATCGGCAATCTGCCGCGTCATCCGCTCCTGCACCTGCAGCCGCCGCGCGAATACATCCACCAGCCGCGGCGCCTTGCTCAGCCCAATCACCTTCCCGTCCGGGATATACGCGATGTGTACCTTGCCGAAAAAAGGCAGCATGTGATGCTCGCATAACGAGTACATCTCGATATCCTTCACGATCACCATCTCGTCGTAGGCCACATCGAACAGCGCCCGGCGCAGGATCTCGTTCGGATCCTGACGGTACCCCTGCGTCAGGAACTCCAGTGATTTTTCGATCCGCTCCGGCGTCCGCTCCAGCCCGTCCCGCGTTGGATCGGCATCGTACCGCCGGATAATCTCGCGATAAATATCCTGCGTCGAGACAGCCTCGAGCCCCGTCTTCCCAACCACTTTCTGTTTCGCGGATTTCCCCGCGTGCACAGCCGCTTTCGCCATAACTCCGACTCTTTCCTGAACTCTAAACTCTGCGTTCGAGCGTCTCGAACGAGTTGTTGCTGGTCTCCTCCACCCGTACCACCAGCGAAAGCCGCTCCGGCAGCGCCCGCCGCAGCCGACGCTCAATCTCGATACAAAGATTCTCCGTAGTCGGCACGCGATCCACAAAAACATCCAGCGTGTTCAGGTTCTCCCGATCGAACGGTTCCACCACCTCGCGTCTCACGCAGGCATCCAGCTCCACCAGATCCGTCACCATCCCGGTCACAGAATCGAGCTCCCCACCCACCAGCACTTCCACCGTGTAGTTATGCCCGTGCCCATGCGGATTGGCACACTTCCCATACACCCGCCGATTCTCCGCCTCGTTCATGGATGCGACGAACAGCCGATGCGACGCGCTCAGCCGGTATCTCCGCCCCAGATAAGCCTTCATCATGCAACTCCGCCCCTGTCGGATCCCGGTCGAGGTGCCCCATCCTTGTCCACGGGTTCATCGTGGACAGGGTGGGATTGGCTACTCTCCGTAATAGTCCGCAAACAAATCCGGCATTTCGTACACCCGCACCCGATGCAGCTTTGCCCCCTGGATCTTCCCCACCAGCCGCCGCCACACAGCAACTGCAATGTTCTCCGTCGTCGGCAGCGCGGTCTTAAACTCGGGCACCTCCAGGTTCAGATGCCGGTGGTCGTAGGCCGATACCACCTCGCGCTCCATCACGTCCTTCAGCTCTTTCAGATCGACGACGAATCCCGTCACCGGATCCACTTCGCCCGCCACCGTCACTTCCAGCGTGTAATTGTGCCCGTGTCCGTTACGATTGGAGCACTTCCCGAAGGCGCGCTCGTTCTCCTCCGGGCTCCACGCCTCGACCCAGTAGTAATGCGACGCCGAAAACTCAGCTTTCCTTGTCAGCAAGATCATCGCTGTTTGTATTCCCCACCCGCGCGGATTCTTCATGCACGCTAAACGCTATCCGCTGCTCCAAACTCCAAACCCCAATTTCTAATCCCTAAACCCTGTTCTCCCGCCCCTTCCAGACTACCTGCCGCAGCACCCGAACGCGAAACCAGCTCCGCCACAGCAGCCACGCGTACAGCGGCACCGCCAGCGGCGCCCACACGTAGTCGCGCAGCGCAAAATTCGACTTCGCCACCCGGCTGTAAAACCCCCACAACGCCCGCAGCCACACCAGGCTCAATGCCGCAATCGCCATCGGAGGACCCAGCACCCCGCTCGGGGCGCCGGGCTGCTTCATCTTCCACGCAAAGAAACCAATCAGAACCGGCACACCCACCATCACCCCCAGTTGCAGCAGCCGCATCGCCGCCAGTGCAGGGGCATTCCCGAACAGCAGCGCCAGGTTCTTCGTCCAGCCCTCCACCAGCGCCCCAAAGCTCCGATACATCCGCGCCGACACCGCCTCCGGCGCATACCGGAAGCGCAGCCCCAGCTTCCGCCGCTTCACCAGCGTCGCCAGCTCCACATCTTCGAGGATCGCGCCCCGCACCGCAGCATGCCCGCCGATCTTGTCGTACACATCCCGCCGCACCAGCAGAAACTGGCCGTTCGCCGCCGCCACCTGCCGCGCCGGATCGTTCACCCTGGCCGGTGTATACGTCACCGCCAGATCGCTGAAGATCAGCGGCATCAGCGCCCGCTGCGTCAGCCCTCGCACCACCTGCCGCGGCGAATACGACAGCATCCCTGCCTCATGCCGCTCCGCCTCCACCATCGCCAGGCGCAGATGCCCAGTCTCATGCCGCGTATCCGCGTCGGTAAACAGCAGCCACTGTCCCCGAGCCTCCTGCGCACCCGCCCAGCACGCGTTGTTCTTTCCCGTCCAGCCCTTCTCGAGCTTCGGCGCATCCATCACCGCCACCCCGGGGAACGACGCCGCAATCGCCCGCGTCCCGTCCGTTGACCCATCATCGACGACGATGATTTCCCACTCCCCGGCGAGCTTCCATCCTTCTTCCTGCTGCTCCACCAGCGACTGCACACACGTCCCCAGGCAATCTTCCTCATTACGCGCGGGAATGATGACGGAGAGAATCAGCGGCGGGGCTTCTTCCACGGTCCTATTATAGAAATGTGACCGGATCGCCCTTTTACCGACGCCACGGTATCTCCAGCCGCACTTCGGCCACCCGCCCCTCACGCTATAGGCTGTCCGCGGTCCGCTGTCTGCTCCTCTGTGGCCTGTGGCCTCTGGCCTGTGGCCTGGTCTCCTGCAATAACACCTCCCGCCCCGCCCAGGTCGGCGAGCACGCCCCAAAAATCGCTATCCACGAGGGCGCCCAGACCGTCACCCTCCGCCAGTACGAGAAACAGGGCAAAGTCGTCGTCCTCAATTTCTGGGCCAGCTGGTGCGCTCCCTGCCTCGAGGAGTTCCCCTCTCTCATCCAGCTCCAGAAAGATATGCCCAACATCGCCGTCGTCGCTGTCGCCTTTGACACTGACGAGCCCGCCTACCGTGAATACCTCATGGATAACCACATCGACGGCATTACGACCATCGTCGACCTCGACAACCAGTCCAGCAATGCCTTCGACACCACCCGGCCGCCGGAGACCTATATCATCGACACCCACGGCATCATTCGCCGTAAATTCATCGGGCCTCAGAACTGGACCAACCCCGAAATCCTGAACTACCTCAAAAACCTTTGACCGCCACCTCCGCGCCGCCCAAGCCCAAATATCGCGAGCCCCGATGGCCCGCCATGCTCGCCCTCCTCGCCATCGGCGGACTCCGCCTCGCCCTGCCTGAGTTTCTCTCTGTCGGGCCGGACTGGCTGCTCATGGCCGTCGTCGTCGTCCTTCTCATTCCCAATGGCTGGGCCCTCTGGACCGGCCGCCCTGCCATCAGCCGCCTCTTCGGCTTCATCGTTACCGGCGTCGTCACCGCCGACGTGGTCTGGTCCCTCGCCCTCCTCATCGCCGCGCTTCCCCGCCATCGCGAAACGCCCCTCCAGCTGCTCGAGTCTGCCTCCGCCCTCTGGATCGCCAACATCCTCGTCTTCGCTTCCTGGTACTGGCGCCTCGATGGCGGTGGCCCCAGCGCCCGCGAATTGCGCGGCGTCCATACCGACGGCGCCTTCCTCTTCCCGCAGATGACCCTCGATCAGCAGGCCCGCATCGCCATGGGCGAGCAGTGCTGGAACCCCGGCTTCATCGACTACCTCTTCCTCGCCTTCAACACATCCACCGCATTCTCTCCTACCGACGTGCCCGTTCTCTCCCGCTGGGCTAAGGTCCTCATGATGATCCAGTCCCTCATCTCGCTGGCTACCGTCGCGCTCCTCGCCGCCCGCGCCGTCAACATTCTCTGAACCGCTGCTACACTGAACCTCGCATGCGCAAAGATTCCCCTGCTCAGCGCCCCGCCGCGGCCACGCCCGCAACGGAATCGCCGCTCCTCAGCTTTTCCTCCACCTGCGGCACCGTCGTCATCGCGCTCTTCGTCTTTGCCTTCATCTTTGAGAATTTCGCCATCCCCTCGTCCTCCATGGCCAGCACCATTCTGGTCGGCGACCATGTCATCGTCGAGCGCGCCAACCTCGCCCCGCGCACCGCGTGGGCACCCTTCGTCCACTACCGTCAGGTCCACCGCGACGACATCATCGTCTTCAAAACCCCCTTCCTCGAAGCCGACGGCGAGCCCTGGACCCTGGTCAAACGCGTCATCGGCATCCCCGGCGACTGCCTCCACCTCGAGAACGGCATCGTCTACCGCAACGGCGTCGCCCAGAACGAGCCCTTCGCCTCGCGCCCTACCGCCGCCGACTACAACGCCAACGTGGATGACTTCCCTTCGGTCGCCCCCTCCATCGATGCGGGAGCCACGCCCGACTGGGCGACGGACTTCTCCCGGTATCTCCACCAGGGCGACGTCTGCGTGCCGCCCGACAGCTACTTTGTCATGGGCGATAACCGCCAGAACAGCTTCGACAGCCGCTACTGGGGCTTCGTTCCCCGCCAGAACATCCTCGGCCGTCCGCTCTTCGTTTACTGGTCGATTCGCATCCCGGAGCTCCCCGACAACGCCCCGGCCTCTCAGCGAGCCGCCGTCACCTTCGACGAGTTCCTCCACTTCTTCACTCGCACCCGCTGGTCCCGCACCTTCCACCCCATCCGTTAGCCTCTGTGTCCTCTGTGTTCTCTGTGGTGAAGCCGCCTTCGCTAATCCCTAATCTCTGCCTCCCCCAAACTCGGCGCACACCGCCTCCACCCCTCGCCGAAACTCCTCTTCCTCCGGCAGCAGACTCACCACCAGCCACCCCGCTCCGGGAAACCCAAAGAAGTACCCTGGATGCACGCTAACCCCGCGCTGCTCCACCAGCCGCACCGCCAGCTCCTCATCGCTGCCCAGCGCCGGAACCCGCAGCACCGCATACCATCCCGCCTCCACCTCCAGACGCGTCACCGCCGGCACGCCCGCCAGCACCGCATCCAGCGCCCGCAAATTCGCCGCCGTCCTCTGCCGAATCTGTTCCTGCATCCCTCCAGCGCTCGCCAGCCATGACGGCAGCGCGCACTGCACCGGCGCATTCATCGAGAGAAAAGTATCCGCCACCACCTCCAGCCGCTCCAGCGCTTCCCCCAACTCCGCCTCCGGCCCGAATGCAGCAATCCACGCCGCCTTCATCTGCGGCAAAGCCGCAATCTTGCTGATCCCGCTCAGCACAAACGTCAGACAAGGATGCTCCCCCACCGCGAAGCTCTCTCCACGGGGAACGGTCTCCCGGCCGCGAAGCCGCGTCCCGCCCTCCGCGAAGGAGTCCAGGAACACCTCATCCACGATCAGCGCCAAACCCCGTTCCACGCACAGCGCCTCCAGTTCCCTGCGTTCCCGGGTCCAATGCCCGGTGGGATTATTCGGGTGCACCAGGGCAATCGCCCGCGTCCTCTCCGTCACCCGCCCCTGCAGTCCCTCCAGATCGACCTGCCACCCGTGGTCGTACACCAGCGGATACGGCACCAGCCGCACATCCTCGATCTGCGCCAGAAAATCAAACAGCGGATAGCTCGGCTGTGCAATCAGCACCTCGTCGCCCGCATCGCAAAGCAGCCGAAACACCCAGCTGTACGCCTCGCTCGTGCTGGTGGTCAGAAAAACCTGCTGCGGCGCGACCCTGGCCCCGCGCTCCGCGTAGTACCGGCACACCGCCTCCCGCGCCCGCAGCATCCCACGCGGCTCAGGATCGTAAACCAGCGCCTCGCGATCCCCCAGCGCCGCCAGAATCCCCGCCTCGTCATACCGAAATCCGCACCGCGTTGGATTCGACGCCGTCAGATCCAGCAGTTCAAGCCCCGACTCGCGCCGCTCCCGCAGCGCCCGCGCCAGCCGCGTCTCCGCCACATCCCACGCCGTTCTGCCGGAAAAACGCACGTTATCGTCCTGTCCCGAAAATCACTCTTAACTTGTCATCCCGAGCGTCGCGTTTTGGGGCCCCGTCGCGCTCGCGCGATGGGGCAGGCGGAGCGAGGGACCTGCTTTTTGGCTTCACGCTGTAAAGAAATCTCCCATCGAACGCACGCTACTCCTCCACCACCCCTGCCCACATCCCCGCATCCTCCGCCGCCGGCCCCAACCCGCGCCGCGCCGCCAGCAAATACCGCTCCGCCGCCATGCCCTTCCGCACATTCTCCCGCCCCACGCGCTCCAGCACAGCCTGCTGCGACGTGTGCTTCCCAAACGCCGCCATCTTCTCATCCGCCAGCGCACCCAGCCGCAGTTCCAGCGACCACGGCACGGTCGCCGCTGTCGCCGTCAGCTCCGGCCGGTCGCGAACGCTCACAAACGGCGCGCTCGAGTAATAGAGCTTCTGCGCTGCATACGCCGCGCCCGACTCCGGAAACAGCTCCGCCCGCGCCGCCCAGTGGAACGCCGCCGTCGTCGCCAGCGACGCCACGGTGTGGTCGCGATGCAGGTTGACTCCCCCGTCCGCGCCGAACGTCAGCACCACCTGCGGTTGCAACCTCCGAATCCGCTCCACCACCACGCCCACCAGCTCCAGGAAATTCTGCTCCGCCAGCGCCCCGTCGGGATAATGCAGCACCTCACACCGCGTCAGCCCCAGGACTGCGCAGGCCGCACTCAGCTCCGCCCGCCGCATCCGCGCCAGCTCTGCGTCGTCAGCCGCCACCCCGCGAAAATGCGCCGCCTGCCCGTCTGTAAAGCACAGCAGATTCGTCTCCGCACCCGCCCGATGCGCCAGCAGCAGGGCCCCGCCAAAGGCGCCACTCTCATCATCCGGGTGCGCCGTCACACACAAAAGTCGATGCGTCATCTCACTGTGAGCCTACCCGATCCGTCGTCGACACGGGTGCATGGACACCAGCGGCCGAGCTGCGGAAGGATCGAGCGGAAGCAGCCAAAGCCGCCATTTTCCTGTAAACTGGGAATTCGGAAATTTTCCCAGGAAAGAGACACGTTATGTCCATTCATCCAGTGATGCAGCGCCTTGCCGACAAGCTGAACCGCACCGATCTGCCCCCCTTCGCGCCCGGCGACACGGTCCGCGTCCAGGTGCGGATTAAAGAAGGCGATAAAGAGCGGCTGCAGGCCTTCGAGGGAGTGGTCATCGCCCGCAAAAACGGGCCGCAGGGCAGCTTTACCGTCCGCAAGATGAGCTTCGGACAGGGCGTGGAGCGCATTTTCCCCCTCAACAGCAAGGTCATCGACAAGATCGAGAAGGTGCGGTCGTCGAAAGTGCGCCGGGCGCGGCTGTTCTATCTGCGCGGCCTGCGGGGCAAGGCGGCGCGTCTGAAGGAAGTCGAGAGAAGCTAGCAGTCAGCGTTCAGCAAAACAGGCGCCCCGGTGATCACCGGGGCGTTCGTGTTTTTGCACCCGAAACCAGTGGCGCCCCGGGTGCCGCTGCGGCATCTGATGTTTGTGAACGTCCAATGAATGACCGCACGGTGGAGCGC
>JBAUZR010000438.1:0-5023 GCA_049585375.1 Acidobacteriaceae bacterium | reverse complement strand
CTCCTGGAACGGGAAGTTCCGGAGGCCCGCGGATCTGTGGACGCCAAATTTCAACGTGCCGATGCGCGACGATCTTCTGTGGGTGTACGAAGGGTTGACGCAATACTGGGGCTACGTGCTGATCGCGCGCTCCGGCATGCGGAGCCCGGAGGATACGCGCGACCTAATGGCAGCTATCGCGGCCAACTTCGAGGCCAGCCCGGGCCGCGATTGGCGGCCGCTGGTGGACACCACCAACCAGCCCACCATCTCCGAGCGGCGGCCGGTGGGCTGGGTGAGCTGGCAGAGACCCGAAGACTATTACCAGGAGGGCCTGCTGATCTGGCTCGATGCCGACACAAAGATCCGCGAGCTGAGTGAGGGGAAGAAGTCGCTGGATGATTTTGCGAAGCTCTTTTACGGTGTCTACAACGGCAGCTTCATCACCGATCCGTACGACTTTGACGACATTGTGAAGGGGCTGAACGAAGTGCAGCCGTATGACTGGGCGAAGTTCCTGCGCGAGCGGGTGTACGAGCTGCATCCGCAGGTGCCGGAGGGCGGATTCACGCAGGGGGGGTACAAGCTGGTGTACAACGACACCGCGCCCGCCTGGGAGAAACACGCGGAGAACCCGCGCTTTGGGGCCAGCTTCGCTACTTCCATCGGCTTCAGCGTGATGCAGGACGGGAACATCAGCAGCGTGAATTGGGACAGCCCGGCCTTTAAGGCGGGTCTGGTTCCCGGCATGGTTTTGCTGGCGGTAAACGGGGAGACGTACACACCGGACAAGCTGAAGCAGGCCATCCTGAAAGCGGAAAAGGAAACCACACCGATCAATCTGCTGATGAAAGATCGGGACCAGATCACGGCTGTCACCGTGGATTATCACGGCGGCATGCGCTATCCGCATCTGGAGCGCGTAGAAGGAACGCCGGATCGGCTGGACTCGATTCTCACACCGGTGCAGTGAGTACCCGGCCGGCATCGGCGTGAAGGCTTCGCGGAGGGAAGCGGTCCACGAGCTTCCCTCCGTTCATTTCCGGTTCTTACCGTTCCACCACTCGTTCCAGCAAATCGAAGAATTCGGGAAATGAGATAGCCGCCGATTCAGCGCCGCGGATGAGCGTCTCCCCGCTGGCTCGCAGCCCAGCGACGGCGAAGGCCATGGCAATGCGATGATCGCCGCCCGCATCAATGGTGGCTCCGTGCAGTGTTTGGCCGCCGGGAATGTCGAGGCCGTCCTCGAACTCCTCGACCTCGGCGCCCATGGCGCGGAGATTGGCAGCGACCAGGGCGATGCGGTCCGACTCCTTCACGCGCAACTCCTTCGCGTCGCGAATGCGGATGCCGTTCTGTGTATAGGGTGCAATCGCCGCAAGGACCGGCAGCTCGTCGATGAGTTGGGCCGCCAGCGCGCCGGAGATAGTGGTACCTCCCAGGCCCTGGGGAGGCGCGTTCACCTGGACGGTGCCCACCAGTTCGTCGTTCTTTGTTTCCAGGTTGAGGACGCCAATGTGCGCACCCAGAGCAGTGAGCACGTCCAGCAGCGTGGCGCGGGTGGGATTGAGGCCGAGATCGTCGACGAGCAGATTCGATCCGGGAAAGAGCGCGGCGGCACAGAGAAAGAACGCCGCGGAAGAAATATCGCCGGGGACGGTGGCTTCGATGGCGTGAAGCCGCTGGCCGCCTGCGATCGAGACCGAATCCTTCGCGCGTTCCACATGCGCTCCAAAGGCGCGGAGGGCCAGTTCGCCATGGTCGCGGGTGCGCACGTCTTCGCGAACGGTGGTGGTGCCCAGCGCCTGCAGTCCGGCGAACAGCACAGCTGTTTTTACCTGAGCGCTGGGGATCGGGGTGACGTAATCAATCGCGGTGAGCGGTCCTCCCTGCAGGGTGATTGGCGCATGGCCTTCGGTGAGGTCGATGCGCGCCCCCATTTGCGCCAGGGGCTTGCGAATGCGCTCCATCGGCCGGCGGCTGAGCGAGGCATCGCCGACCAGGGTGAAGGTGCCCGACTGCGCGGCCAGCAGCCCGGAGAGCATGCGCATGGTCGAGCCGGAATTGCCGCAGTCGAGAGGAGCGGCAGGCGGCTGGAACGTACCGCTGACGCCGGTGATCTCGACGGAGTGGTCGTCGCGCCGCTCAACCTGAGCGCCGAGGGCGGCAACGCAGGCCAGCGACGAAGCGCAGTCGGCTCCGGTGGAGAAGTTCGCCAGCCGCGTCGTGCCTTCGGCCAGCCCTCCCAGCAATGCGTAACGGTGGGAAATGCTTTTGTCGCCAGGCAGGCGAAGGCTGCCCTGGAGGTTGCGCGCGGGTCGGACGAGACGCTCAGCGGTAACGGCCTGCATGAAGACAGGGTACAGGGAGCCGGTGCGCAGGGTACAGCGCGGCGATCGTTGTCTTCTTCGCAGGAGCGCGCCGGCAGTTTGCCCAGCCCTTGATTTCCGCAGATTGCTGTGCGAGATTCGGAATCGAAGTGAGTGCGATCCTGGCGGAGTTGTTCGCGGAAGAATATCGAGCCCTGAGGCCGCGAGCTCCAATGCCGCCAATCGACGTCCGCTTTTACCGCTTCACCTCGCTGAACACCACGATCCGCCTGCGCGACGCTCAGATTCACGTCAAGCTTTCCGATTTGCTGGAGGGGGCGCCGCAACCGGTCCTGCGAGCCATTGCGCACATTCTGCTGGCAAAGCTTTACCGCAAGCCCATTGATGCAGGTCACGCGCAGCGGTACCGCCGATTCACCAGCAGCGAGGCGGTGGTGCGGCAGAGTGAACGCATCCGGCAGACGCGGGGCCGCAAACGAATCGGATCAGCCCAGGGAAAACATTACGATCTGGAAGAAGTCTTCGAATCGCTGAACCGCCGCTTCTTTCACGGACTTTTGGGTCGCCCATTGCTGACCTGGAGTGAAGTTACGGCGCGCCGCCTCCTCGGCCACTACGATCCCGCGCATAACACCATCATGGTCAGCCGCGTCTTCGATCGAAAGGACACGCCGCGCTACGCTGTCGAATACCTCATGTATCACGAGATGCTGCACCTGAAGCATCCTGTGAAACAGCGGAACGGGCGGCGCTGCGTGCATCCGCCGGCATTTCAGGAGGAAGAGAGGCTCTTCCCGGATCTGGACCGGGCGAAAGCGTATCTGAAGACTCTTTAGCGGCTTTTCAGTGATGGGGGTAATACTTCGCAAGGTTGTACTCGTTGAAGGCGACTGTGCCGCCGAGCGCGCCGAGGTTGATGAACTGCCCGGCACGAGCGAGACGACGATGCCCATGGCGCACCAGGTCGCGGTAGATCCATAAATTGGCAACGACGGTGCTCGTTTCAAAGGCGGCCAGGGCCGGGTGATTGTCCACCAGGGCCTGCGGCAGTTCCACTTCGTGAAAATCGGTCGGGTCGGAGAGGGCCTTCACCGTGGTCTGGTAATCGAGGTAGCGCAGGCCCGCCGCAGCCCCAAGCAGAGACCAGTCAAAGAGGCTCAGCTCGGAAGCCGCCGGGCGAGCCGCATGCGGCGGGACGGGCACCACGGCGGCTGATCCCGGAATCGGCTCCGGGACGTCAGCGAGGAAGGCCGGTTGGGCGTGCAGCGCAGGAAGGACAAACAGGGCCAGCAGAAGTAACGAATTGTGATTCCTGAATCGCATTCACCCAGGAAATCGGAATTAGCCAGCGAAAGATTAGAGCGCTCTAATTTTGGGCAGCGGGCCGGGGCCGCGAAGCCCGACGGATGGGTATAAACCGGTCCGCGAATCCGCTGTGCCCCGGGGCGGCAGAAACGCGGAAGCTCGACTAAAATAAAGGAGGAAGCCTTAGTTTTCTTCATGGGAGAGGCGGTTTTCCAGATTGGCACGCGACCTATGGCGCGAGGCCAAAGGGTCCGCCGAAGGAATCAATTTTGATCGGAAGTAACGTTCTTACTAAAGTATTTGGCACCAGCAACGAGCGGGTGGTGAAGCGTCTGCTGCCTCAGGTGCAGGCGATTAACGCGCTGGAGCCGCAGGTGCGGGCCCTCAGCGATGAGGAACTGCGCGCGAAAACGGTCGAGTTTCGCTCGCGCATCGCCGCCGCGCTCGAAGGGATTACGGACGAAGATGCCCGCCGTGATGCCGAGAAGCAGGTTCTGGACGAGATCCTGCCCGAGGCTTTTGCGGTGGTGCGGGAAGCCGGCTGGCGCGCCGTCAATATGCGCCACTTCGACGTTCAGCTCGTCGGCGGCATGGTGCTGCACCAGGGCAAGATCGCCGAAATGAAAACCGGCGAAGGCAAGACGCTCGTTGCGACCCTGCCATGCTATCTGAACGCACTGGCCGGACACGGCGTTCATGTCGTGACGGTCAACGACTATCTGGCCAAGCGCGACGCCGAGTGGATGGGCAAGATCTACGAGTTCCTCGGCCTGACGGTCGGCGTCATCGTTCACGATCTCGATGACAATCAGCGACGCAAAGCCTACGGCGCCGACATCACCTACGGTACGAACAACGAATTCGGCTTCGACTATCTGCGCGACAACATGAAGTTCGAACTGGAGACCTGCGTCCAGCGCGGCCACCACTACGCGATTGTCGACGAAGTCGACTCAATCCTGATCGACGAAGCCCGCACCCCGCTGATCATCTCCGGTCCCACTGATCAGACGACCGACAAATATGCCCGCGTGAACCGTATTATCCCATCTCTGGAGCAGGGCGAGGAGATCGAGAAGAGTCCCGAAGAGAAGATCCTGACCGGCGACTTCGTCGTGGATGAGAAACACAAGACCATTTCTGTGACCGACGAAGGCTGGGAGAAGATCGAGGGTCTGCTGGGCATAGGCAACATTGCCGATCCGGAAAACTGGGAGCTGAAGCACCACGTCGAGACGGCCATCAAGGCGCATACGCTGTACAAGCGCGATGTGCAGTACGTGGTGAAGGACGGCGAAGTCATCATCGTCGACGAGTTTACCGGCCGCATGATGCCGGGGCGACGCTGGTCCGATGGCCTGCATCAGGCGGTCGAGGCCAAGGAAGGGGTGAACATCCGCCGCGAAGAC
>JBAUZR010000437.1:0-8595 GCA_049585375.1 Acidobacteriaceae bacterium | reverse complement strand
CCCTCGCCTTCCAGCGCGCGCAGCATTTGCAGCACGGCATCAATACCAGCATGTGGTTCGCCCAGGCGCCCGGCAATGACTACTCCGTCCAGCGGCTTGAAACCTACACCACCCCGTCGGACATCGCCCTGATTGAGAAAATGGGCTTCGACCACTGCCGCCTCAGCATCGATGCCGGCCCGCTGGTGGCGTGGCAGAATGCCGGCGCCGAACCGCCGTTCATGACCCAGCTGGACAGCGTCGTGAAGGACATGCTCGACCACCACCTCTCCGTGGTCATCGACATCCATCCCAGCAGCCAATTCAAAGCCACCCTCTTTCAGGGAACCGAAGGCGTGAACAATTTTGCTGCGCTATGGACCACGCTGGCCGCCCATTTCGCGCCCCTCGATCCCGAGCACGTCTTCTTCGAGATTCTGAACGAGCCGGAGCAGAACGATCCCTACCGCTGGCAGGGCATCCAGGCCACGATCGTCCACGCCATCCGCGAAGCCGCGCCCGCCAACACCATCATCGCCTCCGGCGCACACTGGTCGGGGCTGCAGGACCTGCTGGTGCTGGAGCCGCTGTCGGACAGAAATGTCATCTACACCTTCCACGACTACGAGCCGTTTCCCTTCACCCACCAGGGCGCCACCTGGACGGATGCCCGCGTTCGCCCGGAGCGCGCCATCCCCTACCCCTCAACGCCCGAAAACATTGCGCCCAGGCTGGACGAGGAGCCGACGCTGGCCGGCCAGTTCTTCCTCGACCAGTACGGCGAAGACCGCTGGGATGCTGCGCGGGTCGAGAATTCGATTGCCTTCGCGGCGAAATGGTCGGAGATGCATCACGTGCCGGTGTACTGCGGTGAGTTTGGCGTTTACCGCGACTATGCGCCGCCCGCGGCACGCGTACAGTGGCTGCACGACATGCGCGTGGCCCTTGAGGCGAATCACATCGGGTGGGCCATGTGGGACTATCAGGGCGGCTTCAGCGTGGTGACCAAAGCCAACGGCGTGGCCACGCCCGACCTCGACGTCCTGCACGCACTCGGCCTGCACGGTCCGCAGTCCTGAAGTGGAACCTTGCAGCCTGGGTTTGCGTAACTATCAACGTTCGGTCCGGGCGCCCGGCGTCAACCAGCGCCGGCGCCTGGGTTCGGAGGCTCCGCCATGGCGAAATTCTTTCTCTTCTGCATCCTTTTTGTTCTTTGCTGGCCGCTGGCCCTGCTGGCGCTGGTCGCGTACCCCATCGTCTGGATCCTTCTGCTCCCGTTTCGGCTGATCGGTATCGCCGTGGGCGGGGCGCTCGACCTGGTGCGCGCGATCATCTTCCTGCCCGCCCGGCTCATGCGCGCTGTCTGACCTCCTGCGCGTCCGCCGTCTACCTTTTACACTGGGTACATGGCTGGCATCGTTCTCGACGGCAAAGCATACGCAAAGGAAATGGAAGCAGAGCTATCGGTGCGCGTGCACCGGCTCCTCGGAGTTCAGGGGGGCGAGCCGCCCATCCTCGCCACGATCCTGGTTGGCGACGATCCGGCCTCGGCCACCTATGTTCGCATGAAGGGCAATGCCTGCCGCCGCGTCGGCATGGAGTCACTCAGCATCACCCTTCCCGGCACCACCACCACTGAGGAGCTCCTCACCGCCATCGACGACCTCAACGCCAACCCCCGCGTTCGCGGCATCCTGCTTCAGCATCCGGTCCCCAAACAGATCGAGGAGCGCGCCTGCTTCGACCGCATTGCACTCGATAAAGATGTGGACGGCGTCACCGCGCACGGGTTCGGCCGCATGGCCATGGACGAGCCCGCCTACGGCTCCGCGACTCCCGCGGGCATCATGCGCCTGCTGCGACGCTACGAGATTCCCCTTGTCGGACGCGAGGCGGTCGTTGTCGGACGCAGTCCCATCCTCGGCCGTCCCATGGCCATGATGCTGCTGGCCGCAAACGCCACGGTCACCATCTGCCATTCGCGCACGAAAAATTTGTCCGACGTTGTCGGACGCGCCGAGATCGTTGTCGGCGCAGTCGGTAAGCCGGAATACATTCGTGGCTCCTGGATCCGGGACGGCGCCGTCGTGGTCGATGCGGGCTACCATCCCGGCGGTGTCGGCGACATCGAATTGTCCGCCGTGATCGACCGCTGTTCCGCCTACACGCCCGTACCCGGCGGCGTCGGTCCTATGACCATCGCCACCCTCATCGCGCACACAGTCGAAGCCGCGGAGAAGGCCGTGGACCAGGAAAAGAAGGCGCCGGCCGTGGCCGGGGTCCGCGGATAGCCCCTAAGCTCGAACCCTGTCTGCCGCGCGCCTGCAACGAAGGATGGCTAAAGGGCGTCAGCGGGGGGCGCCCGGCTCACGCTTATCTCCGGCGACTGTCCAATCACGCGACTCCGGACGCGGGCGCAGCATGACCAGTTTGTAATCCGCAAGCAAGTTCCTGGCCGGAATGCGGGAGTACCCTTGAAACAGAGAATCCTGCATGAATGGAATGGATGTCGCGGTCGAAAACACCGCTGCGGACCGCCGATTCTATAGCGAAGACGTGAAGCTGCGGCGACCCAGGCTCCTGAATTTGCTGCAGATGTATGCAGCGCACGCGGAATGCCGCGGCGAGACACTGCGGACTTCTGAGGTCAGCGCGATCCTCGGTTTTCTTTCCGGCTACCGCGTTTTCAACGCCGACACAATGCCTCGCTGGAGTCTCCTGGCCGATTCACCTTCGCCATCGACCTGGCCCCTGTGCCGGCTCACTCGTCGACCCGCTTCGGGCGGGGTGCCCTGGTACGGGGGCTTTGAGAAGCGCGCCTCCGAGGAGACTGCATGCGACTGCTCGTTGTAGAAGATGACACTACAATTCGGGATTTCCTTACCCGCGCCTTGGCCGAATCCGGCTTCCGCGTCGATGCCTGCGCTCAGGGCAGTCAGGCGGAGAAGCTGGCTCTGGAGGGCGTCCACGATGCCCTTGTTGTGGACCTCACCCTGCCGGACATCGACGGCCTCGAACTCATCCAGCGTCTCCGTTCTCAGGGCGTCACGTCTCCCGTTCTGATTCTTTCCGCCCGCCGCTCCGTCGATGAGCGCGTTCTCGGCCTCGAAAAGGGCGGCGACGATTACATGACCAAGCCCTTCGCCGTCGCAGAGCTTCAGGCGCGACTGCGCGCGCTCCTCCGGCGCAGCACCCCGGGGCAGACGGAAACCACGCGACTGCGCGTCGCCGATCTCGAAATCGACCTCATCCGCCGCGAAGCCCGGCGTGCCGGCGTAGAGCTCCAGCTCACGCAGCAGGAGTTTGCCCTGCTCGAGTACCTCTGCCGCAACGCCGGTCGCGTCGTCACCCGCGCCATGGTCCTCGATCACGTCTGGAAGATGCGCATCGACACTTCCACCAATATTGTGGATGTACACATCCACCGCCTGCGCAATAAAGTGGATCGCGACTCCGACCGGCCCCTCATCCGCACCATCCGGGGGGTCGGCTACCTGCTCAGGGATTAGTCCGCTACCATGTTGCGCCGCGTCAGCACCTCCTTCTATCGCACCGCCGCCTGGCGTCTCGCCCTGCGCAGCACCCTCGTCTTTGCGGCCGGCAGTGCCGCCGTCTTCTCGATCATGTACGTCATGGTTGCCCATACCGTGCGCGAGCGCAGCGACTCCTGGCTGATGGGCGAAAGCGAAACCCTCCGCCAGGTCGCCCTGAGCACGCCGCGCGACGCCCTCTACGACCGCATCGTTGAGGAAGTGGCTGAGCTCGCCACCCAGGAGGTCTCCTGGGGGAGCAACGGCGAGCACGTCGGCGGCAACACCGTCTTCTTTGCCCTCACCGGCGATCCCTCGCACCCTCCCGTCTGGGTGGGTCCCCATGACAGCCGCAAGTTTCTCGACGCGCTGAACGCCCCCGGTACGCCACCCCGCAGCCCGGTTTCCATCCGCGTGCCAGGTTGGAAAGCTCCCTTCCGCGTGGTGTCGGTAAATATGGCCCCCAGTGCCGGCCGGCTTTATCTGGGCCTGCTCGACTCCAGCGCCATTCACCTGCTTCGCCAGCTGCTCCTCCGCTTCTTTCTCGGCTGGGTATGCATGGTCGCTTTCGGCTTTCTCATCACCCTGTACGGTCTGCGACGCATGCTCAAGCGCGTGGATGCCATCACCGGTGCAGCCGCCAGCATCCGCACTGACGACCTGGGCACACGCGTGCCCGCCGGCCACCAGCAGGATGAAGTCGCCCGCCTCGCCCGCACCTTCAACAACATGCTCGACCGCGTCTCCGCCTCAGTGAATCAGCTGCGCACCCTCACCGATTCAGTCGCGCACGACCTCAAGAGCCCCATCACCTCGGTGCGCGGCAGCCTCGAAATCGCCCTCTCTCTTGACGATCGCGAGCAGGCTGCCGAGCTGATAGCCAGCGCCATCGAACATCTCGACCGACTGTCCGAGGTCATCACCACATCGCTCGATGTCGCTGAAGCCGACGGCGGCGCCCTGCGCCTCCATCGCGAAGACGCCAGTCTCAGCCACCTTCTCAACCGGGTGGCGGAGCTTTATGCGCCCGCTTTTGCCGACCGCCAGCAGCACCTCACCGTCGCCGCCTCTGTTTCCGCCCCGGTCTGGGTCGACGTCGCTCTCTGCAACCGCATGCTCTCCAACCTGATGGAAAATGAGCTGCACTACGCCGGCCCCGGCGCCCACGTTTCCTTTGTGGTTTCCGCCGAGGACGGTGTTGCTCGCATCACACTGGAGGACAATGGCCCAGGATTCGCACCCGATCTGCTCCCCCGCGTCTTTCAGCGATTTGTCAAAGGACAAGACTCGGAAGGACATGGTCTGGGTCTGGCATTCGTCAGTGCCGTCGCCGTCGTGCACGGGGGCCGCGCCGTCGCGATCAATGGAAATCAGGGAGGCGCTCAAATCGTGGTGGAGATTCCGCTGGCCACACCCGGAGCCGGACCGCATTCGTCCCATAATCTCCTTACATCTATTTAACTCGAGGCAACCTCGGCCTCCGGGCTTAGTTCAATAAACAAGTAAAGCCACTGAGCGATCCCGTTCGCGCCTCACCTGAATTCCCTAATGAAAAACCCCTTTCTCCATCGCAACCTCGCGCTTTGCGCCGCCCTGATATTCGCGGCGCCGCTTCTCCTTGCCCAAACCCAGGCGCACAGCATCGTCCTCCACTTCGATGCCGCTCACACGCAGATCCGCTGGACCCTCAGCGACTTCCTGCACACCGTTCACGGCTCCTTCCAGCTCAAAGGTGGCGTGGTCACCTTCAATCCCGAGACCGGAGCGGCCGAAGGCGAACTGCTCGTGGACCTGGACAGCGGGAACAGCGGCAGTGCCGCGCGCGACCGCACCATGAAGACAAAGGTCCTCCAGACCCAGACCTACCCCGAGGCCATCTTCCATCCGGAAAAGGTTTCCGGCACCCTGCGCCCTGGTTCCACCGAACAGGTCACCGTTGACGGCACATTTACGATCCACGGACAGGACCACCCCATGCGTCTTGTTGTCTCCCCCCGGATGACCGACGCATGGCACGTCCACCTCACCACCCATTTCGTTGTGCCCTATGTGCAGTGGGGCATGAGGAACCCCAGCAGCTTCGTCTTCCGCGTCGGCAAGCAGGTCCCCGTCGATGTCACAGCCGACGCTGCCGTCGAGGGCCTGCAATAGTCAGGTCCTGCGTCTGTGGAGGCGGTCCCGACAGGAGCAGAATTCCGCCGTACAATGGTGCCTCCGGGAAGGCCGTTGTCGCCATGCGGGGCGGATCGTGCATTGGCGACCGTAGAGCGTGCCGCCAGAAACGCAATGCTGAATAGCCATCTCAACGAGTAACCCTTCAAAGCGAAACTGGCCAGTTCAGGAACTCTTCATGGGCACAGCACAACTGCAGGCAAGAGTTCTCAGCGAGCAAAGACCACTTCCCACCCATACCATCCACGTCTGGCGTGCTGCGCTCCCTGCGATTTCTCCGCTGGCGGACGAAATGACGATGCTTCTGTCTGTCGATGAGCGCGACCGGGCAGAAAGATTTCGCTTTCCGGAGCATCGCAATGCATTTATCGCGGGACGCGCTCTGCTTCGCATGATCCTGGGCGGGTATTGCCAGTGTGCGCCGGAGGACCTGCGCTTCACCTATGGCGACCAGGGCAAGCCGCAGCTCGATGCGGCGGGGAGCCAGCTCTCACGGAGCGTATCCTTCAATCTCTCTCACTCGGCGAAGGCCCTGCAGATTGCAGTCGTCGCGCAGGGAGCTCTCGGAATCGACGTTGAAGATACCAGCCGGGATTTCGACGTCGACGGCCTGGTGGCGGAATGCCTGACCGACGAGGAAGCGGAACCGCTGAGCCGCCTCAGTCCGCCGCAACGACGGAACGCCTTCCTCCGCTACTGGGTCCATAAGGAGGCTTTCCTGAAGTGTGTCGGGACGGGGTTCTCCGTTTCGCCGAAGGAAGTTCAAGTTGCGTTTGGGGAGGGCGGCTGCTCCCAGATGCGTTGCTCGAATCCGTTGGCTGAGGCTGTCCTCTTTGGCCGCGACCTCGAATGCGAACCGGGACATCTTGCAGCCCTGGCCGCCCCCGAGCGCGACTACGAACTTCAGTCCATCGTCTTGTAGACGCCTGGCGCGCCGCAGGTTCCGCAGCCGTTAGAACTCCACCTCTTCGCGCTTGCCTGCCGTTACCGTCTCCTCCACCGGATTCAGAGCCCAGCGCATCAGGCGAATGCGTTCGGCCAGCTCCGCAGGAGTCACGGCCTCGAAGACGGTGCGCACATCGAGGCTCACGCCGAAGCGTTCTCGAATGCGGGAAAGGACCTGGGTGCCGACCAGGGAGTGCCCTCCGAGTTCGAAGAAATTGTCCTGCGGACCCACCGGCACGCCCAGCAGTTCCTCCCACACCTCCATGACACCGGCCTCCACTTCGTCCTGGGCGCCTTCCGGAACAGGCCGGCGAACAGACGGGTTGATCGGCCGCTGGCTTTGCGGCTGCGTCACGGCTCTCGTACCCGCAGCCGGACTCACGGCTTCCCGCAGCCGGCGCTCCAGATCAAGGGTAGAAACAATGATCTGCGGCATCGGAGACCCGAGGACCCAGTCAAAAACAGCGGTTGCTTCCTGGGGCCGGATCGCATGCTGGAGCGCTTGTTTCCTGACTTCCTCCAGTGCGGAAGGAACCGCGAACTTCACAGCCATCCCTACATCCCGCCAGGTGTCCCAATTCACCGAGATTACCCGCGTCCCGGCGGGATCGTCGTGGATGACTGCGAATCCATCCATCCAGGCATTTGCGGCGGCATAATCCGATTGCCCCGCAAAGGGAACCACAGCACTGATTGAGGAGCAGAGCAGAACAAAATCAAGATCTCGCTGGTCCATGCATGCCTCAATCCAGTCCGCTGCTCCAATCTTGGGAGCAAGCACCGCGTTTGCATCTTCCGGAGTATTGGCCTGGATAATCCGACCGATAGCGATTCCCGCAGCATGGATGACGCCATGGACCGCGTCGTATTTTTGCCGCAGATCTTCCATGATCCGGCCCATGGCCGCCCCATCCGCGGCATCGGCCTGCAGGGTCAGCACACGCCCGCCAACATCGCGGACCGACTGCAGCGCCTCGATTTTCACCCGCAATTCTGAGGGCGTATCGGGAGACGAGAGCAGCGCGTTCCACTCCTGTTGCGGAGGCACGGCCGTCCGCGCCGTCAGTACCAGCAGCCCCTTCGTCTTCTGCGCGATTTGCCGGGCCAGCACGAGGCCCACGCCGCCCGTGCCGCCGGTAATCACATAGATCCCGTTCTGGCGCAGGGATAACCCACCCGGCACTTTCCCGTCTCTCTCCGCCAAGTGAACCGGCTCGTAAATCGGCTGCCATCGTGTTGTGCGTCGACAGGCCACCGTTTCACTGGACCCGGCGCGCCGGACTTCACCGACGATCTGCGCAGCCGCCTCTGGCTGGCCGATCTCCACATCCACGATGCGAACGGTGCAGTGAGGAATCTCCAGCGGGACCACCCTCCAGAATGCAGCCAGGGCAGCTCCGTCCGGAGAGCTCGTACTTTCACCCACGACGCTCCAGGCGCGATCCACCACGATCGTGAATGCAGTTGGCTCGTTGCCCCGCGACTCCGCAAGCGCCTTCACCAGGAACAGCGCATGTACCAGACTGCGGGCAATTCCCTCTGCGCCAGGCATCACGACAACGCGCCCAGGCCGGAGCTCTCCGGTCAGCATTTCCTTTATGAGCGCCAGGTAATCTTCGGCCTTATCGGAATCGATCTCCCAGGTATCGGGGTTGACGCCCCGCAACTTCTCCCCGCTGCGTACCTCGATCACGCGACAGCTCGCCCGCAGGCCGTCGATCACGGCTGCCGCCGTCGCGCTGCGATCAGCAAATACCAGGGTGACGCCGTCGTTCTGTGGCTCAGTCGGCGCTGCCGGTATTCGCTTCCATGACGGAACATAAAACCAGTCCGACGGATCCTTCCTCTTCGCGGCGGCGGATTCGGCGGATGCAGCAGCCGTCTTCGCCCGCTCGATGTAGTAGCGCTGCCGCTCAAACGGATATGTGGGCAATGAGATTCGGAGGCGTTGCTGCCCGGCATAGAACCC
>JBAUZR010000436.1:0-2041 GCA_049585375.1 Acidobacteriaceae bacterium | reverse complement strand
GGGACGGGCTGGGTGGGGAGCGGCTCGTCTTTTGAGGACGTGGCTGACGTGGCGGGACCGGACGCGGCCGGGGCGGCGCTCTTCGCGGGTGTCGGGGTACTGGCAGGGCCAGACGCGATTGCGGCGTTCTTCGGCTGAGACGGGACCGGCGCGGAAGCGAGTGAAGCGGAAACAGGGGCAGGTCGCGGAGCGTGCGGGGCGGCGGATCCGGGCGACGCAGCGAGATCAGCCGCAGGAGCCAGCGGCGCTGACACGGCCGCCTGAGCAGGCGCCGGGGACGACGGCTGGAGATAAAGAACGCCGAACAGGACAGCGGCCAGCAGATAAGGTGCGGCAATGGCGAGGCCGTTGGCCACGCGCCATCCCAGCGGGTCGGATGCGGAATCGACGAGGTAAGGGGCGGCTTTCATTCCGGAAGACATCGGCACCTCCGGGAGCGGGTGGAAAGCATTGTAAGGGTTTCGCAGATGAAACGGCGTCCCAAACCGGGGCGGTTCGGGACGCCGGGTGGGGCGTGCTGGCTAGTAATTGAAAGCGGCTGGTGTGAAGAGCCAGGGAGTCGTAGCGATGCCGGTTCCGGAGACGGAAGCGCACTGCCCGGAGCCGGCGCCGGTGGGACAGTTCCACCAGTTCTCGGTGGCGTCAACGGTGCCCATACCGATGTTGTCGATGCCGATGGAGCGGGGAAGGTCGTTGAAGTGGACATTGAGCTGACCGGACGGCGCCTTGAAGGCGATGGCCACCGCTTCGTTGTCGATGTCGTTTTGTGAGATCACCATCCCGGTAATGGGCACCAGGCTGGAGATGTTGATGCCCGTCGTTCCAGGAGTCGCGGCGTCGCCGGTGTCTGCGGCGTTGCCGGAGATGTGGTTGCCGATGATGGTGTTGTTGTTCAGATTGGCGGGCGGCGGCCCTGGAGGCGCGGCATGGTTATGCATGGAAACACCGGGCTGGCCATTGTTGCGAAGGTCGTTGCCGATGACCACATTGCCGGTATTGATCATTCCAGGACCCGCGGCGAAGATGCCGACGCCGGCTCCCGCGCCCGGCAACTGTGTGCCATTGCGATATGAGCTGTTATGGCTGATGGTGTTGTTCCACACGCCAAATGAAAATGTGGCGGTGGGAATTACGCTGGTGGCCGGCGGATGCGAGGCGAGCGTGATGCCGCAATCAAACGGATTGTCATGAACGCTGTTGCCGCTGATCACGTTGTTCTGGTTCGGGCCGGTTTCGTCGCTGATGAGGATGCCGCCCGAATTGTGATCCACTTCGTTGTCCAGAACGGCGGAGTGACTGGCGGCCATGAGATGGATGCCCTCCCCGCAGTCGTCACCTTCATTGGTTTCAAAATCGGGCTGGCCGTTGCAGATGCCGGCGCCAATGTCCAGAGACTGATCGTTCCCGTGGACATGATTGTTGGCGAGGGTAATATTGCTGCCGTTGACGACGAGGATCCCTTCGAAGTTGGCGTTGCGAACGTCGAAGCCGGAGACGACCACATTGGAGACCCCGGCGTTGGGCGCACCGGTGCGGCCATCGACAAAGACGCCGTTCGCGAGGCCGGTCGCGTCAATGACCACGTGCGATTCGGGGACGGCGACGAGGGAGACGGACTGCGTGATGGTGACCTGCTCCTTGTAGACGGCGGGCCAGACGTAGATGACATCGCCGGGGGCGGCGGCAGAGACGGCGGCGCCGATGGTTTTTTGACAGCCCAAATGACCCTGGGGCTGAACGCAGAGGGTGGCGGTGGCGGCGGCGGCGAGCGACGGGATCGCGAGAGCGAGGCCAGCTCCCACCATGAGAATGCGACAGCGTTGATAGAACAGCGTGCATGCGTGCATAGGGTTCTCCTTGGGACCGATTAGCCTCTGGGCACGGCAGGGGGAGCGGCAGGACGAGCACCGGCTCGGGATGGCGGCTCATCGTACACGGGCGGCTGTTCCTGATTCAATAGCTGTTTCAACAACGGGGTGAAGCGGCTGCCGTGCGGGGCTTCACTGCCCAACTGAAGCCCCGGCGCGCACAAGGCCACGAG
>JBAUZR010000435.1:0-16468 GCA_049585375.1 Acidobacteriaceae bacterium | reverse complement strand
ATCCTGGAAGGTGCCGCGCCGAATCTGACTTCCTCGTCCATGAACTTTACCATTGTTTACACCGATAACTCGGGGACCACGCCCTCGGTGAGCAATTACACGACGAGTTGCACAGATCGCGCGTCGACGGGGAGTTCGAAGATGCACTCCGACGATCAGGTGCAGATCACCGCGACCTACCCGGTTACCCCACTGGTTTTCAGGTGGACGACGAGCCAGTTAACCATGTCGTCCTCAGCTACCGAGCTCGTGAACTGACTATTTCATCGCAGTTGCTGTCTGCGTAAAACCAGCATGCCGGCTGATAACCGGTACGAAAGAAGAGTAAGGAGTCTACAATGTCGAAAGCAATTACAACCCCGCCAAAGAGCATGATCGCCCCGCGCGAGGGAAGTCGGGGTAATGTTACCTGCCTGAAACGAATTCTTGGAGATGAGAGCGGCCAGGTGTTGCCCTGGGTCGTCGTTGTAATGGTCGTGGTTCTGGGCATGGCCGCCCTCTCGGTTGATCTGGGGCGCGCTATGGTCATCCGTCGCCAACTCCAGGTGCAGGCCGATGCAGCTGCGCTGGCCGCCGCCGAGACGCTGGGCGGCACCAGCAGCTATACCACGGTGGGCCAGAATTACAGCGGTGCCAGCGGCGACAAGAACACGAACGGCAGCATCTCCGTCGGGACGCCCACCATCACCCCGCTCTGCCTTACCACTGTCACGAACTGGGGTATTTCCTGCTCTTCCACAAGCCCCAACGCGGTCCAGGTAACGGAGACAGCGACCATTCCAACCTTGTTTGCGCAGATCCTGGGCAAGCCCACCCTCACGCTGAGCGCCACATCGACCGCATCACCCGGGCGGCCGGAACCGTACAACGTCGCCGTGGTGCTGGATACCACGCCCTCCATGACGGACACCGACAGCAGCTGCGGGAACAAAACGCAGCTCGCCTGTGCGGTAGTGGGCATTCAAAACCTGCTGAAGGGGCTCGAGCCCAGTCTGGATTCGGTGAGCCTGTTTACCTTCCCGGGTCTCGACACCAACGACGTTTCCAAGGAATACAGCTGCGCCGGAACGAATGACCTGAGCGTTCCGCCCTATACCTTCCCAACCGCTGGCCTCTCCGCGATGACCACCATGCCGTATACATACACCGTGTCGTCGGGCGGCAGGCACCCTACCGTGACCACGGTCCAGGGCAACGCAACCTACCAAATCGTGGGCTACTCGAATGATTACAGGACCTCCGATGCCGCGACGACGCTGAACAGCAGCTCCAATCTCGTCATGGCGGTGGGCGGCAAGAGCGGCTGCAACTCGATGGGGACCGGTTACGAGAACACCTACTACGCCGGCGCGATCTACGCTGCGCAGTCGTCACTGGTGGCCGAGCAGGTATTGAACCCGAAAGCCGGGAACGTCATGATTCTGCTCAGCGACGGAAATGCGACCGCCAAGCAAACCGCTAATGGTAGTTTCTCTCCGGGGACCAATGATATGGCTGTCGCCATTTCCGGCGGCACCAATGAAAGCACGAATGTCGCAACCAGCAGCGGTTCCTACGCCTCCTGGAAGGGTCAGTGCGGCCAGGCGGTGGATGCGGCTCAGGCTGCGTCAAGCGCGGGAACCATCGTCTATACCATCGCGTATGGCTCGCCAACGAGCTCTAATTCGCAGGATTGCTACAGCGATGTGGGTGCGGGCAGCCACCCCGGTATCACGCCCTGCCAGACGCTTCAGGACATGTCCACGAACTACACCACCGGAGATACCTCGCATTTCTTCTCAGATTACAATTTCGGTGGAGGTAGCCCTTGCACGGCGTCGGGTTCCAACAGCGGCACCACCGCCATCGCCGATATCTACTCCAAGATTGCTGCGCAGCTTACCGGGGCCCGGCTCATACCCAACAACACTCCGTAGTCGAATCTCTCGCAGGTCAACCGTGAGGCCGGGGCAATCTGTCCCGGCCTTTCGTTTTGCCTCGCCTTGACATCCGGCGAGCCGCTGCCGAGAATGGCTTTTCCACCGGATCGAATGAAGGGACACTGTCCCTGCCGGCGAAATGAGCCCAATGGGAGTCCTGAATACTTTCCAACTGGAGGGCAAGACGGCCCTGGTCACCGGCGCCGCCAGTGGACTGGGCGCGGCTATTGCAGTCGCACTGGCCGAGGCCGGAGCCGCTGTCGCCTGCCATGGCAACCGCCGTCCCGCCGAGGAAACAGCGCAGCGCATCCGGGAAGCCGGTGGCGCGGCGCAAAGCTTCTCGGCCGATCTGAGCCTTGCCGACGGTCCGGACCGCCTGTTTGCAGACGTCTTCGCGGCGATGGGGGCTCCCCACATCCTGGTTAATAACGCCGGAACGATCCATCGCGCCGTGGCTGAAGACCACGACCTTGATGCGTGGAACAGCGTCCTCCAGGTCAACCTGACCAGCGCCTTCCGTTTGGCGCAGCTCACCGGGCGGGAGATGCTCCAGCGCCGCCAGGGCAAGATCATCAACATCGCCTCCGTGATGTCCTTTCAGGGCGGCATTCGCATTGCCGCCTACGTCGCTTCCAAGGGCGGCATCGCACAGGTCACCAAAGCGCTGGCCAACGAGTGGGCGAGCCGTAATGTGCAGGTGAACGCCATCGCCCCCGGCTACTTCCGCACTGAGAACACGCGGGCGCTGCAGGAAGACGAGGCGCGCAACCGGCAAATCCTGGAGAGAATCCCGGCAGGCCGATGGGGCGCCCCCGAGGACCTCGCCGGCGCCGCAGTCTTCCTGGCCTCTTCGGCCAGCGACTATGTGACCGGAACGGTTCTGGTCGTCGATGGAGGCTGGCTGGCGCGGTGAGCGCCCTTACGGACATGGCAAACCGAGCCGCAACGGCGAAAGCCTCTCCTCCGGCCCGTCGCCGGCAGGATCCTTATCAGCTCCGCAGCCTCGATCGGGCCATCGCTGTCCTCGATCTGCTGGCCGAAAGCGAAGGGCCTCTGGGGCTGGTGGACGTGTGCGAGCGGATGAGCCTGCACAAGAGCACGGCCCACCGTGCCCTGATGGTGCTGGAGCGCTCCGGGCTGATCGAGCGCACGCCGGAGAATCGCTTCCGGCTGGGTCTCAAGCTCTACGAGCTGGGCAGCCGCGCCGTCGAGCAGATCGATCTGCGCGTGCGCGTGCATCCCTGGTTTCGCCGGCTTTCGACCCAGGTGGGCGAGACGGTGCACCTTGGGGTTCTGCAGAAAACAGCAGTGGTTTATCTGGACAAGGTCGAGCCGGCGAACCGCCGCGTGTGGCTGGCCTCGCGGGTCGGTGCGTCCAACCCCGTCTACTGCACGGCGATGGGCAAGGCGATGCTGGCCTTCCTGCCCGCCGAGGCGGCCGCCGAGATCATCGGCAGGATTCGCTTCACGCGTTTCACCCCGCGCACTCTCTGTACGCCGGAAGCGCTGATGCGCTCGCTGGATCGGGTCCGCCGCCGTGGCTATGCCATCGACGACGAGGAAGTTGAAGGAGGCGTGCGCTGCATTGGCGCACCGATCCTCGACGAGACCGGTTATCCCATGGCCGCGGTCAGTGTCTCCGGGCCGACTTCGCGGATCACCCGGCAAAGCGTGCCCGGCATAGCCGAATACCTGTTGCGCTGCTGCCGCGAAATCTCTTCTTCTCTGGGCGTTCGGGAGCGAAAGCGAATGCGCGCGCCCTCGCCCTTCGCAGAGCACTATAACGCCTGAGGCGCGCAAATCAGGGCTCGTGGATCTTGACAACCACGGCCGCATAGATCGTTCCTGCAGCGACGACGGTCTGATGCGGTGTTCCGGCGCGAACCGTGAATACGTCTCCGGGTGCCAGGTTGTGCGACTGGCCGCCATCGATGGTCTTCCCCAGGGTTTCGCCGTCGGGCCTGGACTCGCCGCCGATGACCGACCCTCCCGTAACCAGCGTGGCGTGTCCCTCCTTCACCATCATCACGTCGTCCCAGTGCGCGTGAACCTCCGCCCCGCCGCTCTTTGTGCGGACAGAGAGCTGGATCTTGTAGCTTCCGTAGTCAGCCAGAGTCGCGCTGCTGCTGCCCTTCTCCTTTGCTTCGGCGACCAGCTGTGCGATCTGCTGGTGCAGATCGTGGGTGGGAAAAACGGCCACCGGATCGTGCGGAGCAGCGGCGCTCTGCGCGAGTGCCGTGGAGGTAAGAAGAGAAGTGGCGGCGGCGACCATAAGAGTCTTCATCGGGGTTCCTTTCTATGTATACGTTCCGTTCAGAGCAGTTCTTCCACGCGCACCGGGTCCATGTCGGCGTAGTCCTGATTCTCGCCGCCCATGCCCCAGCAGAAGCTATAGGCCTGTGTCCCAAAGCCGGCATGGATCGACCATCCCGGCGAAACCACGATGTCCCGGTTCGCCAGAACGAGATGGCGCGTCTCCTGCGGCAGTCCCATCAGATGAAACACACGCGCTTCGGCCGGCAAGTTGAAGTACATGTAAATCTCCGAGCGGCGCATGTGGGTATGCGGCGGCATCGTATTCCAGGCGCTGCCGGCGTGCAGATGCGTGACGCCCAAGACGAGCTGGCAGCTCCGCGCGCCCTGAATGTGAATGTACTTGCAGATGGTGCGGAGATTGCAGGTTTCCTGAGAGCCGATCGTGGTGGGCTGCGCGTCCTCCTTCTTCACGAGCGTCGTGGGATAAGCGACATGCGCCGGATAACTGAGCAGATAGAAGACAGCCGGCCGTTCCGGATCAGGAGACTCGAAGCGCACATTGGCATGGCCCCTCCCGATGTAAAGGACATCGAGATTCTCCAGCGCGTACACTTCGCGGTCCACGTGCACCCGTCCTGCACCCCCCGTGTTCAGCACGCCCAGCTCGCGTCGCTCCATGAAGTACCCGGCGCGCAGCTCCGGCGGGCACGGCAGCATCAGGGGATCCGTGAGCGGCGCTGCGAATCCCGCAATGGCGCGGTCGAGATCCAAATAGGCGAGGCTGAGTTTGTCCGGCTGGAACAGGTTGTTCAGCAGGAAGGTTTCGCGTAGCTGTTCGGTCGTCATGTGCGGGTAGCGGACCGGGTCCGCCATCAGCATCGTCTTCATCGGGTGACTCCTGGCGTCATGGCAGGCGAGTGGATCAAATTTCCCCGCGCGGGACTCTTCCTGTCTACCAGAGGAAGGTGATCTGTGTCTCTGCTGGCGGCAGCCGCACTCCCGCAGAGCGGTAGAGGCCGGCGCTACCTGGGGTCACTAAGCACCGGGAGCGGATTGGCCCGGCTCTCTGCTGCGTGGAAGTGAGCGTAGATTTGGTCGGCCGTCTTTGGCGGGACTACAGCCGCCAGCGCTTCCAGGCCGGCTTCAGCAACGCTGCGCAGGCTCCCGAAATGTTCAAGCAGGCGCTGGCGGGTCCGCGCGCCTACTCCGGGAATTCCCAGCAATTCCGAATCGCGATCGCGCATCTCGCGGCGCTTGCGGTGGTAAGCAATGGCAAAGCGGTGCGACTCGTCCCGGATCTTCTGGATCAGGTGGAGCACCGGCGATCGGCGGTCGAGCACGACGGGCTCATCCTCCTGCCCGTAGAGATAGATGATCTCCTCGCGCTTGGCAATGGAGGCCAGCGGCTGCGTGGTCAGTCCCAACGACTCGAGCGCGGATGCCGCGGCATGCAGCTGTCCCAGGCCGCCGTCGATGAGAATGACGGAAGGCATCGGCTGCTTTTCTTCGACGACACGGCGGTAGCGTCTGGTAAGCACCTCCCGCATGGAGGCAAAGTCATCGACGCCTTCGACTGTCTTAATCCGGAACTTGCGGTAGGCGCTCTTCTTCATCTCGCCGTCTTCCCACACCACCATCGAGGCCACGGTTTCCGCTCCCTGGATGTGGGAGATGTCGAAGCATTCGATCGTGCGCGGCGGCTCTTCCAGCATCAGGGTATCCTGCAGCGCCTGCTGGATCGCCTTGCGGCTCGGCTGCAGGACGCGGAAGCGCTGATCGTAACTCTGCTTTGCGTTTTGCCCGGCCAGATCCACGAGGGACCGCTTGTCTCCGCGCTGGGGCACTGCGATCTCGACGCGATGCTTCGTCTGCTCGGCGAGCAGGTTGGCCAGTGTCGCTCGGTCGCTGAAGTCCACGGGCAGAAAGATGCTGCGAGGCACGTATTGCTGGTCGATATAAAGCTGCTTGAGCAGGGCAGAGAAGAAGGCTCCCGGCTCGAAGACAGCTGGCCCAACGGCAGCCGGCGCCGGACCGCTCTCTGCTTCCGGGATCTCCGCGACGAAATCCGGCAGATCTTCCCAGAAAAACTCGCGCCGGTCCACGATCTTGCCCGCGCGCATGTGGAAGAGGTTGACAGCGATCATCCCGTTTTCAAAGTGGAAGCCGAAGACGTCGGCGTCGTCGTCTTCCGCCGAGGCGATGCGCTGCTTCTCCTGTAGTTGGTCAACGGTGATCAGCAGGTCGCGATAACGCGCGGCCAGCTCGAACTGCTCGGCCGCGGCGGCGGCAGCCATTCGCTCATGGAGCGACTTGTTCAGGTCTGCGGTGCGACCTTCCAGGAACATCTGCGCGTCGCGGACGGCTTCGGCATAAACCTGCGGCGTGGTGAGGTCTTTCACGCACGGTCCCAGGCAGCGGCCGATGTAGTACTGCAGGCATGGCCGCGGATGGTCGCGCGAGAGGTCCACCTTGCAGCTGGGAAGCAGGAAGCTGCGGTGGATGAGGTCCACGACACGATAAGCCAGATTGCCCGGGAAGTAGGGTCCGTAGTACGCGCTGCCATCGCGACGCAGGCGTCGGGTAACGAAGACTTTGGGATAGCGGTCGCCCAGCGTGAGCTTCACATAGGGGTAGGTCTTGTCGTCGCGCAGCAGGATGTTGAAGCGGGGCTTGCGCTGCTTGATGAGGTTGTTTTCGAGGGCGAGCGCCTCGTGCTCGTTGTCGACGAGGATGTAGTCCACCTCGACGGCCTCGCGCATGAGGGAGCCGGTTTTGGCATTGGCCTGGGAGGCCTCCAGCAGGTACGACCGCACCCGCGATCGGAGGTTCTTGGCCTTGCCGACATAGATGACCTCACCGTCGACATCCTTATAGAGGTACACGCCGGGCCGCGTCGGCAGTGTCCGAATCTTCTCCTGCAAGTCCATAGGCGGCCCTGTTATCAGTGTAAAGGCTGATGGGGAAGGACTTCCGTCGGTCCGAGGAGGGCCAAAATACCAGGTAAAAAGTACTTTCGGCGTAGCACTGGCCCGGTATACCGATACTGGATAACCAGTACAAACAACTGAAAACAAGGCACTTGCCATTTAACTGCCCATTTGGGCCTGGACGTGCTCATTTCTCCTGAAAAGCGAGGCATCCGCGCTTGCCCGGCGGGCTGTCTCAAACCAGAAGAAGGAAGAAACGGAGTGTCACCAATGATACGCATTTCAGGAGCAGGACTCGCGGCCGCCTCGGCAGTTGCGGCGCTCTCTCTGGTTTTCGCCACAGGTTGCTCGACCAAGAACTACGTGCGCAGCCAAACCGAGCCGGTGATTCAAAAGACCAACGAACTGGACGACGCCACGGCGGCGAACAACCGAGCGATCCACGATGTGGATACGCGTGCGCAGCAGGGCATCCAGCAGGCCCAGAATTCGGCCAACCAGGCACAGCAGAACGCCCAGAATGCGACCCAGGCAGCGAACACCGCGCAGTCGTCCGCTCAGGATGCCGTCAATCGCGCGGATACGCTGGCAGGCGTGATCGCGGGTCTCGACAACTACAAGCAGGTCGGGGACGTGAGCGTAACGTTTGGCTTCAACAAGTCCATCCTGACCAAGGCGGACAAGGATCAGCTGGATCAGTTCGGCGGGCAGCTGGCCGGCACGCAGAATTACATCCTCGAGGTCACCGGCGGAACGGATTCGGTAGGCTCGAAGGAGTACAACTACGCTCTGAGCGATCGCCGGGCGATGGCCGTGGTGCAGTATCTGGCGTCAAAGTACAACGTTCCGGCGCATAAGTTCTACCTCGTCGGTCTGGGCAAGGACGTCGAGATCGACTCGAACAAGACCGCCGCGGGTCGGGCAAAGAACCGGCACGTGGAAGTGCAGTTGCTGAGCAACAGCAGCCAGAATCAGCCGGCCCAGACGGGAATGGCAACGCCTCCGTCGACTGGTGGCGGACCCTCCGAACAGTAGTCGTTTCTTCCAATTTCTCCGGGGCGCGCCAGTGGCGCGCCCTTACTTTTTGGATAGCTGGCGAACGTGGGCGGCGCGGACGTCATTGGCGGTGAAGAGGCGCAGGAACGGCGCTCCCTGGCAGGCGGCCTCGAGGGCAGCACGGCCGCCGGCCTCCTCGCGCTCCACCAGACAGACGGCGGCAATGACGCGCATGCCGGCCTCGCGGGCGGCTTCAATGGCGGTGATGGTGGAAGCGCCGGTGGTGCAGACATCGTCGACGATGAGGACGGGCGCGTCCTTCTCAAAAAAGCCCTCGATGCGGCGGCCGGTGCCGTGGGCCTTTTCCGCCTTGCGGACCAGGAAGCCGTGGATCAGTGGCGCGCCAGGCTGCTGCTGGGCGCGGTCGGCGCTGGCGATGGCGATGGCGGAGACTACCGGGTCGGCGCCGAGGGTAAGCCCTCCCACGGCGGCCGGGAGCAGGTTCTTTTCCGCGAGCAGATCCAGGATAGCCAGGCCGGTGAGGCGGCCGCCTTCGGCGTGCAGGGTGGTGGTGCGGCAGTCGATGTAGTAGTCGCTGGTGGCGCCGGAGGAGAGCGTGAAGTTGCCGAGGCGGAACGAGGTGCGGGCAAGCAGGTCAAGGAGGGCGGAGCGGGCGTCGATCATGGCGTTCTCAGTGTAAGGGAGCCGGTGGGCCGTAGCCGGGAACTGGGAGCCTGGAGCCCGGAACCGGTGGCATCTCGAATTGCTTCTTTCCAAGACGCATGTGTGGCAAACAAAGTAGTTACGTTAGCCCGTTGTGTATGCACAGCAAATGAAGTAGCCCATTAGGCTCTTAATGTATGTATGCATTCTAAATAGGTTAGAGCTTAGAGTTTGGGGGCGAACCGGAAGCGGCCGTCACGGTATGGATCGCAGAACCGAGCCAATCGCGCTGAAAGCCGCGATACGCGACGGGGACAGATCGGCAAACAGACCTCGCCCGCCGTCTAGTGCGATGGCAGGATACGCACTGAGGCACGGAACAGATGGTAGTTCTCGAAGACGGTGTCATTCAGGAGGGTCTCCAGCCAGCCTTCGTCCAGCAGAATTCCTGTTGGCTGTACGGTGATGGCGGTCGGTTTGATGACGCCTTCGGGCCGAGCCTGGGTGATGGAGACCGTGCGCAGGGGGCACATGTAGCTCTTGTCCCCGAGTTCCACGTCGCCGTAGCTGACCATGGTGCCGGTCCACACCAGTACGTCGCCTGGAGTACCGTTGGTTTCCAGAGTGAGGCGCCGGATGACGCCGCTGGCGGGGTCGACGGCGATCTCGCCATAATAGGCCCGGGTCTGTTGCAGGACATGGTCGCGAACACAGCAATAGCCCGGCTGATATTGCGACTGGGAGAGGGGCACAGCATACGCAAATACCGCTTCCAGACCGGACGCGCCCTGTTCCCATTGCCCCCACCGGAGGGATCCATGAGCGGCGTCGAACAGAACCAGCCTGAGGATGGGACCGAACTCGCCGGTGGTCACTAATGGGCGATGATTGGGATCGAGCCGCAGAGCTTTGGCTGTCGTATCTTCCGTTTCGTGCTCATCGCGATAGGTCACGACCGTGCTGCTGTGACCTACCTGCTTCAGGGGCTGCCACAGCGGCACCATCCCCTGTCCCCAGGCCAGCAGCACCTCCCGCGGCGTGTTACGGAAGCCGAGGGTTTGTTCGGTTGCGTACAGGTTGGGCAAAAGGCGCGCCAGCTGGGTGACATAGTCCACTGTCTGCTGCAGGATGTGCTGCTGGGTGGCCAGATCCGGCGCTGGACGATTGGGGATATCCGCCGCCGGCGGGCGCAGAAAGGCCGACGCATCGGCGAGCACCTGCAGAGCCTCCCGGCTGCGCTTGCCGCGCAGGCTGCCTTTCATGCGCTCGCAGCGGGCATCGCTGAGGCGCTCCGTCAATTCCATGGTTGAAAGCTGCTTCGCCAGCTTCGGATCGCTGTCTCCCTGCGCAGCCGCAAGTGCCTGCTGGAGGTCGGCCACACTCAGCGATCGGACGGCGGGCCCTGTGGATTCCTTTCGGGGCGGGAGATAGACCTGCTGACCTTCGCCATCCGCTGCCAAAGGGTTTGCGGCTGCCGCGGGAACACTTATCGAGCCGGGCTGCCGGGCATGCAGCGGCAGGACTGCGAGCAGGAACAAAACTGCGGCGACCGAACGCACCCCGGAGAGCATACCACCGTAATCCGCGTGTTTTCCGGCCGTGGAAGGTGCTCGTGTCGAAAGGCCGGTCGTCCCGCGAATCCGGATGGGCATTGGCACACAACCTGTCGCAGGCGTTCATAATTATTTCTCCGCCGGAACCGAACTTTCCGCGGCCTCAACGTCTCTCTCAGGCATGCGCACCCGAACTCAGGCGAAGGACTCGGCGACGCCCGACCCAACGATGCTGGTCCTGCTCGCGCAAACCGGGGACCGGGACGCGCTGGAACAACTCCTCCGTGACGCCTATGCTCCGTTGCGCCGCTATATCACCCGGCTGGTTGACGCCGCTCTGGTCGACGACGTCCTCCAGGAGACCTCACTCCAGATCTTCAGGAAGCTGCCGTTTCTGCGCGAGCCCTCCGTCTTCCGCCCCTGGGCCTTCCGGATCGCATCGCGCATCGCCTTCTCGCATCTGAAACGCGCCCGTCGCTGGCAGCCCCTCGACGACGCGCCATCAGAACACCTGGCTGCCCTCGACCCCGGTCTCGGCGAGTTCCCCGACGAAGCCTTCCTGAATCTGCTTGACCGCGTCTCCCCGGCCAGCCGAGCCGTTCTCCTCCTCCGCTATCAGCATGACCTCACCATCGAAGAAAGTGCGGCCATCCTGGAAATTCCGATCGGCACCGCCAAGTCGCGCCTGAATTACGGAGTCACCACCCTTCGCAAATACCTAACCTCGGAAAGGAAACCAGCATGAGCCCCGAACAGCCCGATTATGAAAATACCAACGCGGAGCTAGCCTTTGTTCAGCAGGCCCTCGCCGCCGCCGACAAGTCGGAACGGTCTTCCCGCATCATCGTTGGAGTGCTGGCGATCCTCGCGGTGGCTGCGTTTATCTGGATGCACCTCCACATGTTTCCGCCGGAAACGCTGGGCGTACTCCTGCACTCGCTCCTGCGGGTCGACCTCTTCTTTCTGATTCTGCTGTTCGCCATTACCATGTACCTTCGTCAGGTCATGAACAAGAACACCCGGACAATTCTCCGGGCTCTTGCCAACTCTCGCCGTCGCTGACCCGATCGCCTATGAAACGCGGGACGCGGTCTTGCCTGGCGAGTGACATTTTCCAACATGCGCGACGACTTCGCATCGCGTGAATGAATTCTCAGGAGGGACGCTGTGCAAACAGTCTTCGAAGCAGCGGGAGGTATCGAGGGTCTGCAGCGCCTTGCCGCTGCGTGGCACCTTCGCGTGATGGCGGACGAAATTGTTGGCCACGCCTTCAGCCATGGGTTCGATGCCCATCATGTGGAGCGACTGGCCGCCTATTGGGCCGAGGCCCTCGGCGGGCCAAGCATGTATTCCAGCACTTATGGTGACGAAACCACCGTCGTGAGACTGCACAGCGGCAACGGGGAGCACGAGGAGATGAATCTTCGGGCGATCGCCTGCTTCGATCAGGCGCTGGCCGATGCAGGGCTGGGCGACGATCCTGCGCTGTGCCAGGTGCTGCACGACTACTTTGCGTGGGCGACTAAGACATCGATGTACCAGTATCACCGGTCTGCTGACGATGTGCCTGACGGTCTCACCATCCCACGCTGGTCCTGGAACGGGCTGCAGCTATAACGCTCCGCGGCTGATCCGGGACCCGCCCGAGGGCTGCCCCCGGCTTCCTGCCGGTGGCGGCCTCATTTTTTTGTGAGGGCATGTCGAGACGGCGGCGGCAGCTCCGACTAACGGGTGAAAGCGCAATGGAGGCCGGACGGTTCGTCCCCTCGCGAGGGTCACGATCCGGCGCTCGATGCGGAATTCAGCCACGGAGGGAATGCCGATGACAACCTTAACGCCGTATCTTTTGTTCGACGGAAACTGCAAACAGGCCATGGAGTTCTACAGATCGTGCTTTGGCGGAGATCTGACGCAAATCGCGGTGAAGGACTCCCCGGTCAGGGACTCGATGCCTGCCTCGCAGCAGGAAAAGACCCTGAATGCCCGACTGAGGAGCGGAAACATCGACGTGTCGGCGTCGGACTGGCTGCGGCCCGATCGCACGCGGCTCCAGGGCAACACGGTTTGTCTTTATCTGAGCGGCGGAACGTCTGAGGAGACGAGTGCGCTATTTGCGCGCCTGGCGGATGGGGGAGAGGTGACGGATCCGCTGACGGAGATGTTCTTCGGCACCTATGGCGCTTTGCACGACAAGTTCGGCGTGCGGTGGATGTTTCAGTGTCAGGGGCGGTGACCGAGCACGATGCTGCACCGAGAGGCAAGGGAAAGGAAAAAGGAGACGAGGTCTATGAAATACATACTAATGATGTCGGGCACGAAGGCGGGCGTTTCGAGCTATCAGGGCTGGTCGCAAGGCGACCGCGATGCGCACATGCAGGTGCTGGGTGCGGTGATGAAGGACCTGACGGACGCAGGTGAGTTTGTCGCCACGTCGAGACTGGCAGAACCCAGGGAAGCCAGACTGGTGCGGGGCGAGAAGAACGGATTGCCGGTGACGGATGGCGTCTTTCCGGAGGCGAAGGAGTTTCTGCTGGGGTACTGGATCGTGGATGTGGCCACGGCGGAGCGCGCATACGCGATTGCGGGGCGGATTTCGTCTGCGCCCGGACCGGGAGGGGTTCCGACGAATATGCCGATTGAAGTGCGGCCGTTCATGGAGTAGCGGTGACGGGTGGGAGGCGAATCGTTGGTGTCTCCGTTCGGGATGGCGGTTCCAGTCAAAAGCAAACGCAGATCCTTCGGCCGCTGGGGCGGCCTCAGGATGACATTTCGCGAAGGGAGGAGGAAGGCGATGAAATACATTCTCATGATGAACGGGAAGAAGGCGGATTTTGAAGGATATGCGCGATGGTCGAAGCAGGAGCTCGCGGCCAATGTGGAGTTCATGCGGACCTTCAGCAGGGAATTGAAGGAGACCGGCGCATTCGTAGCGTCGGAGGGGCTGGCTTGGCCGAACGAGGCGAAGCTGGTGCGAGCCGGGAACAAGGGCGAGCCGGTGACCGACGGGGTGTTTCCAGAGGCGAAGGAGTTCCTTGCCGGATACTGGATCGTCGACGTGGAGAGTCCGGAGCAGGCGTATGCGCTGGCTGCGCGGCTGTCCGGGGCTCCCGGCGGAGGCGGGGCGAAAGGCACCATGCCGGTGGAAGTGCGCCAGGTGCTGAGCGGGCACGCTGATCTGGGGCTGTAGATCGCTGCAAGGGGGAGGGATGGATCGAGAGCCAAGCGATGACGCGATGGAGCACCTGCTGCGGGAGCTGGCGCCGCAGGTGCTGGGTGCGGTCGCCCGGCGGTTCCGCGATTTTGCCTCGGCGGAAGACGCGACACAGGAGGCGCTGCTGGCGGCGTTCCGGCAATGGCCGCGGGAGGGGTTGCCGGAGAATCCGCGGGGGTGGCTGATCCAGGTGGCGTCGCGGCGGATGACGGACATGGCGCGGAGCGAGATCGCGCGGCGCGAGCGCGAGACGGCGATCGCGGTGGAGGAGGTGGTGGGGCCGGTGGAAGACGGGTTGGAGATTGGGGCCGATATGGATCCGGACGACACGCTGATTCTGCTGTTCATGTGCTGCCATCCGGCGCTGAGCGCGTCGTCGGCGATTGCGCTGACGCTGCGGGCAGTGGGCGGGCTGACGACGGCGGAGATCGCGAATGCGTTTCTGGTGCCGGAGGCGACGATGGCGCAGCGAATCAGCCGGGCGAAGCAGAGCATTCGCGCGTCGGGAGCGCCCTTTCGCGCGCCGACTCCGCAGGAGCGCCGGGAGCGGCTGCCGGCGGTACTGCGGGTGCTGTACCTGATCTTCAGTGAGGGCTATGCGAGCAGCGTGGGCGCGCAGCTGCAGCGGCTGGATCTGGCGCGGGAGGCGATTCGGCTGACAAGAGGCGCACGGGCGCTGCTGCCCGAGGATGGCGAAGTGAGTGGGTTGCTGGCGCTGATGCTGCTGACCGATGCGCGGCGGGCGGCTCGCACAGGTGCGGGTGGGGAGCTGATCCCTCTGGATCAGCAGGACCGGAGCGTGTGGGATCGGAGCGAGATCACAGAGGGCACGGAGCTGCTGGCGTTCGCGTTGTCGCGTGGAGCGGTGGGGCTGTATGCGCTGCAGGCTGCGATTGCCGCGGTGCACGATGAGGCGGCGTGTGCGGAAGACACGGACTGGCCTCAGATTCTGGCGCTGTACGAGCTGCTGCGGGGCGTGGCGCCGAGTCCCATGGTGACGCTGAACCATGCGATTGCAGTGGCGATGGTGCAGGGGCCGGCGCAGGGGCTGGAACGTCTGGCGGTACTGGACAAAGACGACCGGATGGCGGGACATTATCGGCTGGCCGCGGTGCGCGCCCATTTGCTGGAGAAGCTGGGCGAGTTCGAGAAGGCGGCGGAGCAGTATCGGGCGGCCGCGGCGGGAACGACGAGTCTGCCGGAGCGAAATTATCTGATCGGACACGCGGCGCAGCTCGATGAGAAGCGGTGAGTCGAACGGGAATGAATGGAGGCAGGGCGTTGGCCAGCAGCGACTACAACTCGGTGGACGACTATATCGCAGCACAGCCGGAGCCGGCCGCCGAGTGTTTGCGTGCAGTACGGAAGGCGATCGCGAAGGCTTTGCCGAAGGCGGACGAGGTGATCTCGTACAAGATGCCGGCGTATCGCGTGAACGGGGACGTCGTCCTGTATTTCGCGGGATGGAAGAAGCACTACTCGCTGTATCCGGCCAGTGCGCTGCTGGTGGACGCATTCCAACGCGAACTGGCGCCGTACGAGGTCGCGAAGGGGACGATTCGTTTCCCGCTGACGGAGCCGGTGCCGGTTCGGTTGATCGCCGATATCGCGCGGTTCCGCGTGAAGGAGATGGCGGAGCGGGAGAAGCGGGCGATGGCTCGTGCGCGCCGATAAACAGAGATTTGCCGACGCACGAGCGATGCGGAATTCGCTACTGGCCGGTGGACGTAGTGGCGACGTTTGCCGGGTGGTCGCTGTCAGAGGCGGGCAGCGGGCCCGGCGTTAGGTTGCGATAGTTCATCAGTGTGTTGAAAAGCATGCGGAACTCGCCGACATTCTGCCAGCGCCAGATGGGGTTGGTCATGAAGAGAACGACCTGACCTTTGCCGTCGGGCACGATGGCGATGGCGGCGCGGCCCTTGATGTCGTCAGCTCCATTGAAGAGGCCGCTAAGGACGGATTTTTCTCCGCCAGGAAAGCGCATGAGCACATCGTTTTTATCCATCGTCTCGGACATGCGGAGCAGCGGGCCGTTCGCATAACGGACAGGCACCGTCTTGTCGGAGTAGCCGTAGAAGATGGGATTTTCCGGGCGAAGAATGTCGGCCTGGACGATGGGGCCGGGCGCGTAGAACTTGCCGCCGGGGTTGCTGGTTTCAATGGTGGGCGTGAGGCCGAAGTCCGGTGGAAACGAGCTGGAGGCGCCGAGCGTGACGAGCAGGCCACCGCCTTCGACAAACCTCTGAAACTCCTCGACGCCGGCTGGGCCCATGCCTCCGGTGATGTCGGGTGAGGAGCCGTAATCGCCGAGGAACTTGAAGCGGTCGGTTTTTTCATACGCGAGCGGCTGGCCTTCGCGCGGAATGCCGAAGACCAGATCTCTGGGGTTGCGGACCTGCGTGGGAATCACGATCAGGTCGTAATCTTTGGCGAGGTCGCCCTGGTCAACGCGCTCTTTAAAGATGAGGTCGTAGGGGACCTTGTACTGATCGAAGGTGTAGCGTACCCAGCCCACATCCTGCGTGCCCTCCCACGTGCTGAAGATGGCGACGCGGGGCAGCGCGGCGAGGTGGGCGGCGACGTTGGGCGCGGCGGCTAATCCAAAGACATCGAGGCCGAGCTTTTCTGCGAGTGGCTTGAGCGTTGAGCCGGCACTGGCTGGGACGAGGAACGTTCCGGCGGAGAATTTAGTGCCGGCGGCGGTGAAATCCTTTTCGGCGACCTTGATCGCTACATCTTTCAAAGCCCAGCGCAGAGTGACCAGGTTAGGCGAGCCGTGGTCGGGCACGGCATAGACGGCTGCGGCCACGACACCTTTCACGGTTCCTTCGGGGATGTATTCGGTGACGGGGTCGACGGCGACGGCCTGCACGGATTTGTCATCGGTGGATTTCACGACGGTGTGGGTCATCAGGCCCATGGTCCAGGCGCTGTCGTCGTAGG
>JBAUZR010000434.1:0-4601 GCA_049585375.1 Acidobacteriaceae bacterium | reverse complement strand
GGAGAAGTGGACCGATCTGCTGAAGGGCTTCTACGGGCATTTTGAGGAAGAACTGAAACATGCCGAGAAGCACATGGAGAACGTGAAGCGGATGGAGAAGCCGACAGATGAGAAGTGCGATCTGTGTGGCTCGCCGCTGGTGCTGAAATGGGGGAAATTCGGCTCGTTCTACGCGTGCAGCGCGTATGCGAAAGAAAAGCCGGTGGCAGTGGCGGCGTCGACGTGGAAAAAGGAGCCGAAGAAGGTCGTTGCGAAGATTGAAGGAAAGCTGAAGTACCCGATGCAGGTGAAGACGACCGAAGGCGATGAGAGCAGCACGGTCGCCGAGGTGAAGGACAAGGCAGCGCTGAAGGCGGCGATCGAGGAGGCTCTGGGAAGCGGGCGCAAGGTCACGGTAGAACAGGTGAGCTGCGGATTCACGAAGGAGCATTTTGCTCCCAAGCCCGACCTGCAGGGCGGCGAGGCAAGCGGGACACAGGCCGAGGAGTACTGCGAGGCGTGCGGCAAGATTATGGTGCTGCGGCGGGGTCCGTTTGGGGCGTACATGGCGTGCCCGGACTACAACGCCGATCCGCCGTGCAAGACGGTACGGCGGCTGAGCCAGAAGCAGCAGCAGAAGCCCGCGGTACCTCTGGATGAGATGTGTCCAAAATGCGGTAAGCAGCTGGTGCTGCGCACGGGCAGCTACGGTGAGTTCGTTTCATGCTCGGGGTATCCGAAATGCAAGTACGTGAAGCAGAACTTAATTGAAGGCTTGAAGTGCCCGAAGTGCGGCCAGGGCGATATCGCCGAGCGGAAGGCGCGGACGGGGAACATCTTCTGGGGATGCACGCGGTATCCGAAGTGCGACTTCACGTCGAACCTGAAGCCGGTAGCGCAGAAGTGCCCGAAGTGCGGGTCGCCGTATGTGGTGGAGCGCGCCGTGGACGGCGGTCTGTATCTGGTATGCCCGAACAACAAGGAGATGATGCCGAGGCGGCGTCCGCGGAAGGGCAAAGGCGACGAGGCAGAGAACGCGATCGAGTGCGGGTTTGCGGAGCGGATTGGCGATGCTCCGGTGGCGCCGGCGCCGACTGCGGCGACGCATGGGCCGGTGGTGGAGCTGGAGGGCGCGGGGATTAGGGAATAGGTATCAGGGATTAGAAAGAGGTGCGGCTCCTTACGAGCCGTCCTTTTCATTTAGTGCGTGGCCGCGAGAGCGGTGGCCTCGGTGGGGTCGGTACCGGTTTTGGCTGAAGTGACGCTGTCGAGGGCACCGGCGGTGGTCGCGTCAAATTTGAGGAGCTGCAGGTCGGGACCGCCGCCGGTGCAGATGACGGCGATATAGGCATTGGTCTTGTCTTCGACCATCAATTCGGGGAGAGTGCCGGTCGCGAAAGGTGAGCCGGTGATCGGCGTGAGGGCACCGCTGTTCGAGAGCAGGAAGCCGCTGATGGTGCCGTCAGTGCGGTTGGTGACGTAGGCGTAGCTGCCGGTGGAATCGACGAGGACGCCGAAGGGTCCGGTACCGGTTTTAACGGGCGAGCCGGTGACTTCGTTGAGCGCGCCGGTGGAACCGATCGAGAAGACGCGTACAGAACTGATGCCGGTCTCGGCGGCCAGCAGGAAGCTGCCCGAAGGCGTGATCGCCATGCCATAGATCGCATCGACATTCTGTTTGGGGCTGAGCACGCCCTCGATCTGCGCCAGCGCGCCGGTGCCGGTGTTAAAGCTGAGGGTGTAGATGCCGGCCGTGCCGCAGGAGACGAAGACGAGCCCGCCCCCGGGGGTGATCTCAAGATCATTGGCGGGAAGAGAGGCGTTGAGGGTGACGAGGGAAGAACTGATCGCGGTCAGCGCGCCACCGGCACCGATCTGGAAGACGTAAACGTTGCCGACCAGAGCATCGGCGCCAATGAGGAATTTGCCGGTGGGATCCACGCGCAGCACCGAAGGGGCAACGCCGGTGGCTACGGGCGAGCCACTGTTGGCGATGGTGGGTACGCCGTTGGAGCCGATGGTGTAGACGTAGATGCCGCCGGCGGCACTGCCGACGTAGAGATAGCTGTCGTTGGGGGTAATGGCGAGAGCGGTGGGTTCGAGCTCGACGGCCCACGGTGAGCCGGAGATGCCGCTGAGGGCGGCGCTGGCAATGGAAAAGCCCGCGATGCTGAGCGGATTGGTGCCCAGGTTGCCCGCGTAGAGGTAATCACCGACCGATGAGGTGCCACTGCCGCCACTTCCAGTGGTGCTGCTGAGCGGGGGAAAGAACTGGCCGCAGCCGGTGAGGGCCAGCAGAGCAGCACAGCTGACGGAGAGCCACCGTCCCTGACATAACGTACGAAAACCCATCGAGGACCTCAAAGTCATGGTAACGGTTCGCGCGCAGGGCGGCACTGTGACTGACGCAGAAGCGGGTTCCTTCGCTCGGGCCAGGAGGACTGGCTCGCGGGACTGGGTGTTGGTGAGCCCACGAGTCGGATCCGAGCAGGCAGATTGTCCGCGACGCGCGGTGCAGAGGCTGGATTCTGTGCATCTCAGTCGGCTGAACCTGCCGCAGAGGCGGTAGGTTCGCTGGACGACTCAGGTTTGGGAAAGAGGGATGATGAAAGCAGCGACGATTGTTGGCATTCTCCTGATTGTTCTGGGGATTATCGGGTTTGCAATGGGCGGCATCAGCTTTACCCATGAGAAGAAGGATGTGGATATGGGCCCGCTGCAAATCCAGCACAAACAGACGAAGACGGTGCCAATTTCACCGATTCTCAGCACGATTGCACTGGTCGGCGGGATCGGACTGGTGGTGGTGGGGGCGCGGAGCAAGGTGTAGGAATGTAGCCGGTAGCCGGTAGCACGAAGCTAAGAGACGGACAGCTCAACGGCGGTCAGCCGGGTGGCATTAGGGAAAAGCAGAACGCCCTTTTCCGCTAGATTTCCCAGCGGAAGAGGGCTGCTCCGACGGTGAAGCCGGCTCCGACGCTGGCGATGAGGACCAGGTCGCCTTTCTTCAGCTTGCCTTCTTCGACGGCCGTATTGAGGGCCAGCGGGATGGTGCCGCAGGTAGTGTTGCCGAAGCGGTCGATGTTGATGATGACCTTGTCGTCCGGCATGCCAAGGCGCTCCGCGGTTGAGGCGATGATGCGGCGATTGGCCTGGTGAGCGACGAAGCAGCCGAGGTCGGCGCCGGTGATGCCGTTTCTTTCGAGGACCGTGGTGGTGGCTTCGACCATCTTGCGCACGGCGAACTTGTAGACGGCCTGGCCGTCCTGATGGACGTAGTGCATCTTCTTATCGATGGTTTCGTGGGTGGAGGGATGCAGGCTGCCGCCGCCGGGCATGTAAAGCGCACAGGCGCCCGAGCCGTCGATCTCGTGATGGAAATCGATCATGCCGATCTCGCCGTCCTGGGCGGGTTCCACGAGGACCGCTCCCGCGCCGTCGCCAAAGAGGACGCAGGTGGCGCGGTCGGTGTAGTCGATGATGGATGACATGGTATCGGCGCCGATGACGAGGACCTTCTTCTGCGAGCCGCTCTCCACGAGCTTGCAGCCCATCTGCAGGGAGTAGACGAAGCCGGAGCAGGCGGCGGAGAGATCAAATCCCCAGGCGCCTTTGGCGCCGAGGCGTTCCTGGACGAGGCAGGCGGTGGCGGGGAAGAGCATGTCGGGGGTAACAGTGCCGACGATGATGACTTCGACTTCAGAAGGATCGATACCGCGTGCGGCGAGGCATACCTTCGCAGCTTCGACGGCCATATGGCTGGTGGCCATGCCGGGTTCAACGATGTGACGCTGCTTGATGCCGACGCGGGAGGTGATCCACTCGTCGGAGGTCTCGACCATCTTCTCCAGATCAGCGTTGGTGAGGAGGCGGGGCGGAGTCCAGGTTCCGATGGCGCTGATTTTGGCACGAGTGGACACACGCGGGCGAAGAGAGAGGGTCAATCCATGTCTCCTGAGTAAAGGAATATTGTCGCAGAAACCAGCGTTCAACGATCAGCGTTGGACGGAAGGGAAGCCGCGGACGCACCAACTGCGATCTGACCGCGGGCTGCGCCCGGTTCACAGTGAGCAAAGGCATTCCCGATGCGCGAGGCGCCGAAGCTGTGACGCTCCATCTTTGCGGAAATGCCGGTCCGGCGGTGAAACTCACGCTGCGTTGCGGTGATCTTCGTACCGATCTCCGCTGTGGCTTACACGGGAGGGATTCTTAGTGCACCGGGTGACCTGCTGCACACGCACTGGCCCGTTACCGTTGCTTCCTTCCGGACCTGGCGGGGTTGGCGGGATTGCGTCGCGCAGGACCCGGCACACAAGAGATTTTAGCATCGCAGATGATTGCATGGGTCCGAGACGAAGAAGGGGATTCGAGCGGAGGCAAAAGAAAAGGGCCGCCGAAGCGGCCCCGGTTGAGGATGAAATGATTCGCTTGCTCAGAAGTAGAACTTGCCGGCAAGCTGGACAGCGCGTCCGGGCTGAGGATCGCCGGCGCCACCATCGGCGACGGGTTCGACGACCGAGGTGATACGGCTGAAGGTGCCGCCCTGGCTGGGGGCACCGTCAGCCAGGTTGCCGTCCGGTGAAGCGAAGTTCGGATGATTGAAGAGGTTGTAGCTTTCCAGG
>JBAUZR010000433.1:0-5610 GCA_049585375.1 Acidobacteriaceae bacterium | reverse complement strand
GTCTGGTTCAGCACAAGAGTCAAATGTGACTGAATCAGCGTGCGAAAGCCCGAGGCTTCCGCTTTTATGTCATAGGTTCCGATTGGCAGGCGGGCGAAGGTGAACAACCCTCCGTCAGCGGTTTTGGCTGTGTAGACCGTGCCGCGCTCGATATCCGTGGCAGTCACGGTAGCGCCGTTAATGACTGCGCCGCCCGGGTCGACAACGGAACCCGTGATGGAGGCGGAGATCTGTTGGGCACGCAAGGGAGAGCAAACAATCGCACTTGCGGCAAGCGCCACGAGGATACATCCCCACAACGTAATACTTTTCATACTGGCCTCCAGTTGGCTCTGGGGATAACTTGGGTCATCGTTCCGCCCTAATGCCGAGGACTGCATCGAGGAGCCCCAATTTTTTCTACGAGACCCTGATAAAGGGGGACATCGAACAACGTGAAGCCAATGTACAGCGATGCTTACGACACGACTTCAAACGCTCTGACGCGCACTGAGGACATCGTCTGCTCTGCGCCGGAACGGCAATAAACAGCTCTATAGCACGTGCTAAATGCTATAGAGCAATTCAAGCCATAATGTCAAGACACGATTAGAGCCAAGCCTGTGGAAATTAGCCGCCGCATTTCATGAGCGAGCTCTTTTCGTAGAGCGAAAAGCGCCTAATTGCTGAGCATTTTCATTGGATTATTAGTTTGGTCCGGGCTCCCCATTGGAGGCCACATTTTCGGAAAGGCAGCGTATCCCGTCAGAATTTCCACGCTTTCGACGTCGTCCTACTTGCTCGCTCTATAGCACTCCTGCTACGATTCAGCCGCATGTCCAGTACTGCGGTTGCAGTAAAGCGATTCAATCCACAAAAACAGAGCACCGCGGGATCGACCGAAAAAGCAATTTCCCCGGACTTGTGAAGATCAGACCGTGAGCACGATGCCCCGCCGCTCCGAAGAACCGGCCTATAAGAGGATCCAGGGCGCAATCCGCCGCCGGATCGATGCAGGCCATCTGAAACCCGGAAACATGGTGCCTTCCGAAAGGGAACTGGCGCGCGTCCATCAAGTGAGCCTGATGACCGCGCGGCACGCCCTGACAGAATTGGCACGGGACGGAATTGTGGAACGCCGCCGCGGCGCAGGCACTTTTGTCGCCCCGCCCAGAGTCCAGTTCAACAAGTTGCTCGGCTACCACGAACAGATGGCCAGTCTCGGGCTCACTGCATATTCGCGCATCGTCGCGTCGACGGTGGTGAGAGGCGAGGCGGAGATTGCCGCCCGCCTGGGACTTCCGCCGGCGGCGCGCATCGTCCGCCTGGAACGCGTGCGGCTCGCCCAGGACGAACCTGTTGCGCTCGAGGTTGCTTACTGGTCGGAGGCTGAATTCCCTGATTTGCTGCAAAGCACTTCAATCAACGGTATGTCGCTGTTTTCCGCGCTGGAGCAAGATTGCGGCGTCGCTTTGGCCTATGCCGACGAGGAGATCGACGCCACGGACGCTGACCCGCGCCTGGCTGACCTGTTGCGCGTCGGCAGGAGCACGCCCCTGCTGCGCATTCGCCAGCTGATTTTCTCAACGACGGGGAAAGCAACCGTGTACGTGACCGGCTTCTATCGTTCCGGACGTCATACATTACGAATCCGCCGTTTCCGCTAAGAACCCAGGCATCTCTGCTCACAGTGTGCCTCAGGAATCCCTGGTTGGTATCAGTGCGAGCCGCCGGCCACGCCGCTGAGCTCTGCATGTCCACCCAACGAGCCATCCCGCAGCACAACTGCAACCCACGGGGTGGACTTGTCGACGATGCGGGCGTGCCAGGTGATTACACGGCTGCCCTGGTTTCCCAGATCCACTGAGACTGCCTTTGGGTCCGAAAGTTCCAGATTGTCGGTTCGCACTGAAAATGTATGTTGGCCTGCTCCATCAGCGGTCGCACGCAGAAGGACAAATCCAGGATCTGGGCCGCCTGCAGAGGATGCCGAAAAGGAAACGGCATGTTCGCGGCGCAGGTCGACCGAGTAGGTGCCGCCGGCAAGCGCGGTAAGAGATGTGTGCGCCTGGCCGTAGGTAATCCGGTACCGTCCCTGCGTGACCGAAGCCAAAAAGCTTCCGTCCGCGGCGATGGGCGCCGCAAGCGTAGTGTGTGTCTCCTCATTGAGCAGGGCGACGGTGCCAGCACTTTCGAGCTCGACCCGTCCGTGCAGGACCGCCGGGCCACTGAGATCCCGCATCAGCCAGATCCATTCGCCCGCCGGTTGCGTCCAGACTTCCTTGTAGGTCCAGCAAATCTGGTTGGGCCAATAAGGTACATCGGCGATTCCTTTGGTCTCAATGCCCACCGGAATCGCGCCCACCATCTGGCCGGACCGGACGCTGTAGAGCGGGGTCCAGTCGTAGCCTTCGCCATACATGATGCTGGCCGAGAGTGGATTCCTGCCGATCAGCCACTGGGCCTGCTGTTGCGCGAGATCTTCATCGTCGAGGTCTCCGCGCAGATGTGCCGCCACTGAGAGCGCCTTGGCCTCGGAGAGCAAAACGCTGGAGTTTCCTCGGAACTGGAACCACACGGGATATCGCCGCAGCCAGGTATCGCCGCCAAGGTGGAGGCCCTGTTTCACCTCTGCGACGAACATCGCCCGGCTCGCCGTTTCCAGCGGCCTCCACCCGGGAGTCTCGGGGAGAATGGCGGCCCCGCTGGTCCGGTAGATCCCGGCAGGAAGCACGTTATAAGGGGCGTCCAGGTGTGCCCCCACTTCCTGGTAGTACTTCGTGTGGAGGACGATTGCCGAATACCACTTCATCCAGTTCGGATTGTCCGGCAATGCTTCGCACAGCCGAGCCAGTGCCACGACCGGCTGCTCCTCCTCGCCCATATGAAAGCGATGAAAGAGATATTTTCGATCCGGACCCGTGTAGAAGTATCCGGTCATCGGCATGCTCCACGGCTGGAGCTCCCGCTCCTGAGAAGCAAGGATCTGACTCCCGAGATCGACGCCCTCCCGGGCATAAACGGGGTCGGAGGTCGCCTCGTACAGCTCGATGGAGGCAATTACTCCGAAGGAGATCCTCTCCAGGTTGTCGCTTTGCCCGTAGACTTCCGGCAATGGTGCGGCCGTCTTCAGGCCGTCTGCGGCGAACTGCCAGTCCTCTTTTGCGGTCGCAAGGCTGCGGCGCGCCAGTTCGGGATCACTGCTTTGCAGGACGCGACTGGCGAGAGCTTCCACCGCGGCTACGCGGAAATTCCATCGCGGATCGTTGACCGCCTGGCCGAAACGGTCGTCAGCATCGCCCATAATGCCGTCCGTCCAGTAGCTGATGTTCTGTCCGGTGCTGCGATAGCCGCCCCCGAACCGCGTCTTCAGCAACCAGTTCAGGCCCCATTTGGCTTCCTCGATCACCCGGTTCAGCAGTTCCGGATCGTCGCTCTCCTGCTGCAGCCGTTCGGCCAGGGTCAAAAGGGCATAGGCCATCGCCGGGGTATTTCCGGTCGCGCTCAGATCGCCGGCATCGTGATATCCGCCGTTTACAACGATGCGCTGATCGCCATGCACGGTGTAATCGTCCTGATGGCAGATGCCGTGGATACCCGGAATCACCGTCCCGCACCGTTCGCTGTACATGAAGTTGATGACCTTCCAGATGCTGTCGCTCCATACATCGGTCCCGATCCGGAAAGGGCGTGTTGTCACATCGCCGACGCGAAGGTAATAGGTTCCGGGGCGGTCTACCTGCGAGAAGTCCATCACCTGAAAGGTCCCCAGATCGGTCTTCCGTGTCTCCACAGAACCGCTGTAAATCACCTTCTCTGTGTTGTCTTCGATAAGGGAAAACTGGCGCGTCGCCATCCCGCTGGCAACTGCCGTCTTCGTCGTCCCCGGCGCGTACCCAGCGTGGCTGAACGCGATCTTCCCGGGCGCGACGTCCCAACCTTCCACATGGTCGGGGACAACGGTCTGCAGTTCCAGCTGGTCCAGATAGAAGACCGTCTGGTCACCAGGATTGGGAAACATGCGCGGCAGCGAGTAGCCAAAACTGAGACCGGTGACCTTGTCCCGATCGAGCGAGGGAATCTCCCAGACGATATGGTTCCACTGGTGATTCAGGATCGGGATCGAATCGTCGCGTCCTTCATTCTGGTCGTCCGGCAGCAGGTGCGCGCCTTCGTTGTGCAGGGTCAGATTCAACGAGATGGCGGGCGCTCCGTGGATGTCCGGGTATACCCAGACGGAAATGCGGTTGTACTGGCTCCAGTCTTCGGAGGGGAAACTGCGGGTGGCGACGATATCCTGCCAGTCTCCGCTGCCCTCAACCCGACCGATGTTATCCGTCGAGGCGACTCTCAGAGAGGTTTGCCCCTGCTTCACCTCGCCCGTTGAGAGCGTCATTGAACCGACACCGGTGAGCGACCAGTGCGATAGGTCTTCCATGTCGTCCAGCAGACGGGCGCGCAGAACCTTCTTTTGCAACTGACGGTATTCCGCTCCGTTTCGGATCACTGGGTGCATCGGCATCGCCGGAGTGGACTGCTGCGCCCAAGCCAGACCGGAAAGACAGGCTAGGACTGCCGTCATCGGCACGAACAACCGGATTGCTGATGAAACACAAGAAGCAAACCATTTCAGTGAGGCCATCAGAGTACCGTCTCCGAATACCCGGGTTGCAAGTTCTTTTATAACTGCATTCTCAGGCGAGCCTGGGTCGCGGCGCGAGCCACAAGGAGCATGGCCACAGTAAATGCCAAGGCACGTATGACGCCGGGCCAACCCTGACTCCAGTGCTCCTGCAAATAGGCCGTTCCCGTGAGCGCGACCAGGAAGTAATAGATATCGGGGATGAGATAGGTGAGCAGCGTGTTCGAACCCGCTGGCCGCACCAGCCAAGCCCATCCCGTACGCTTCTTCAAGTCGCACAACCAGTAGAGAGCGGTGAAAAGCACACAACACGCGGCTACGGTCCACAAGACCCAGGTTGGAGTGGCGCGAATCTTGGAAATTCCGAGTGGCCTGAGAAACCAGCCGGCCACAAAAGCCAGAATCCCCATCAGAAGCCCGAGTTGTATTTTCCGCCCCGCCCCGCTGATTCGGCCTTCATCCAGGAAAATCAGTGAGGTCACTATCCCGGCCATAATCAGGCTGGGCATTGCGCCGTTTCCGAAGGGCCAGAGATAGAGAGGAACATGGTCAACGCGGATCCAGTGAGCGCAGCAGGCGGAGTTATAAGTGACCAGGACGACCAGCCACGCCAGCGGCGCGAGCCGCCACCGCCGGGTGGGTACGTAGAGCAGGCAGACTGCGAAATACGTCAGTCCGATCAGGCCAAGTATCTCCGGATACGAGAAATTGATCCATGCTTCGCCTCCCGGCACAGCACGGCGGAAGATCGCGAAGACGAAGATGAGCAGCGCCGCGCCCGCCAGCCGCAGGATCATGATCACCCTGCTGCTCAGACCTGTGTAGACGTTCCAGAGCAAGATGGCCCCGCCCAGGCCGAAAAGAGCCCAGAGATACGGGGACAGGTGCATTCTGGACGGATCGCAATCGTCGACATTGGCCAGAATCAGCCCAAGAGCGACCAGCGCGACGGAGCGCAACACGATATGCAGCCAAAGTCCGGTGATCGA
>JBAUZR010000432.1:0-1823 GCA_049585375.1 Acidobacteriaceae bacterium | reverse complement strand
GCGTAAAGCCGGATATTCTGACGACAGCTAAGGGCATCACATCGGCCTATGTGCCGCTGGGGCTGTGCGCGACGACAGCGGAGATCGCCGCGTATTTCGACGATCACTACTTTGCGCATGGGCATACATATGAGGCGCATCCGATCACGCTGAAGCCGGCGGTGGCGACGATTCGCGAGATGCAGCGTCTGGGGCTGGTGGAGCGTGCGCAGCGGCTGGGGGCCTGGCTCGAACCAAAGCTGCGAGCGCTACAAACAAAGCATCCTTCGGTTGGCGATGTGCGCGGGCTGGGGCTTTTCTGGGCGCTGGATCTGGTGAAGAATCGCGCGACGAAAGAGTCGTTCAACACCATGCGCGACAAGGTGGAGGGGAAGTCGCTGGTGGTGGATCGAGTGGCCGGGGAGATGCTGAAGCGCGGCGTGGCGATTCAGGCGTGGGTGAGCCACCTGGTGGTGGCGCCGCCGCTGATCGTGGAGGAGGATGACCTGAATCTGGCCGTCGAGGCGCTGGATGCGGCTCTGACGGTGGCGGACGGGGAAGTGGCCTAGAGCTTTGCACCACAGAGAACACAGAGGACTTCTTGCTGGAAAAATCCCTTATTTCTCTGTGAACCCTGCGTCCTCTGTAGTGCCTCGTGGGCCGGGCCGTTTTACCGACGTTTGATGAAGCCCCCGCTTTGCAACTCAGTCATGGCCTGGCGAAGTTCCGCCTGGGTGTTCATGACGATGGGGCCGTACCACGCCACCGGCTCCTCGATGGGCTTGCCGGAGACGAGCAGGAACCGGATGCCTTCCGGACCGGCCTGGACCTGGATTTCGTCGCCGCGATCGAAGAGCACCAGCGAGTGGTTGGTCGCGTCGTACACCGGCTGCGCATTGGGGTCGACGCCTGATTCGGTCAGGACCGCCTGCGGAGTCGAGGCGTCGCGGAAGGTGCCGGCGCCGGCGAAGACATAGGCAAAGGCGTTGCGGGTGGTCTCGACCTTGAGGCGCCGCTTTTTGTTGGGCGGCACGGAGACGTCGATGTAGTTGGGGTCGGCGGCCACTCCTTCAACCGGACCGCGCTTTCCCCAGAACTCGCCGCAGATGATGCGCGCGGTGGTGCCGTCGTCCTCGGTTATCTCGGGAATGGCTGCGCTGGGAATGTCCTGGTAGCGGGGATCGGTCATTTTCAGCTGAGAAGGCAGGTTGGCCCAGAGCTGGAAGCCGTGCATGCGGCCGCGGTCGTCGCCTTTGGGCATCTCCTGGTGGAGGATGCCGCTGCCGGCGGTCATCCACTGGACATCGCCCGCCGTCATCTTGCCTTTGTTGCCGAGCGAGTCGCCATGCTCGACGGAGCCGGCGAGGACATAAGTGATGGTCTCGATGCCGCGGTGCGGGTGCCAGGGGAATCCCGCGAGGTAGTCGGCGGGGTTCTCGTTGCGGAAGTCATCGAGGAGGAGAAATGGATCAAAATCTTTCGTTTTGCCGAAGCCAAAGGCACGCTGGAGGCGCACGCCGGCGCCTTCGAGGGTGGGTTGGGTGGACAGGATTTCCTTCACGGGCCTGAGAGACATGGTGACCTTCTTTGCTGGGGAGAAATCTGAGCGTCAGAGTGTCAGATTCGCGAAATCGCGGAACGATTCAGCCGGGGCCGGGAGGGACGTGGCGGAGTTGCGAACGTGGAACTGGCCGTCCAGGCGAGCGCGCTTCACGCCTTCGACGCGGCCGTGAAGTTTTACCTCACAAATAGTTATCAAATAATAGAAATACAAATATTTATGCAGCCGATCCCGTGGGTTGGGGGAAGGATCGGCTGCACGCCCGCCTGGAGTGATTTCCAGG
>JBAUZR010000431.1:0-5157 GCA_049585375.1 Acidobacteriaceae bacterium | reverse complement strand
GAGTGAGGCCTGGTTCTCAATGCCATCGCGCTGGATGCCTCCGGAGAAATAGAGCAGGGATTTTTTCTCGTTGAGGTAGGCGAGCGACTGAGAGATGTCTTCGATGGCATAGAGCTCGCGGTCGGTGTTCATGTCGTTGTATTCCTGCTCGTCGGGGGAGAAGGAGCTGGCGTCTTCGACCTGGTTGGATGTGCTGGTGGCGCCGAGGCCGTAGCCCTGGCCCTGCGTACCGGAGTAGCTGTTGACGGCATGGAGGAGGAGATCTTTGCTGGCGGTGAAATCCTGATCGAGGGAGAGGGTGGCGTCGAGGGAGACGACAGCGACCAGATCGGCGGGGTGCATCTGCTTGTTGATGTAGTTGCGGGCGGCGTCCTGGGCGCGCTCCACGTCTTCGGGCTGCATGGAGGTGAGGTCGAAGAACATCACGATGAGGCGGTGATTGCGGAGTTCGGCCTGGGTGGCGGTGCCGGTTTTTGCGCCGAAGATGCCGTTGGGCGCCGACGCGTTGATGGTGGCCTCATTGAGCTGCGCGGCCTGGTCGACGCTTTCGAAATCGAAGCTGATGATGTGCTGCGGCTTGCCCTGCTCGGTGATGGTGAAATCTTTGGCGGTGAGGCCTTTGACGATGTCGCCGGTTTTCTTGTCGCGGACCACCACGTTGGTGAGGACGATGTCGCTGTTGACGCGGAGGGTGAAGGCCGAGGTCTGCGGCGGGGGTGGGGTCTGGTCCTGGGAGGGCGCGGGCGTTTGGGGGAAGGCTGCAAGTGATAACGCCATCGATAGAAAAAGAGCGAAGACGCGCATCCGCTGGATGGATTTGCGTCGGCCGCTTCCGCGACCGATTCCCTCCGCGCACAGACCTGTGATAGCGCACGTCACGCGTTTCGCTACGGGGGTCCATTCGACTCCGCGCGGAGATGCATTGTGCACCGCTGGAGAGATCAGGGGCCGCGCTCCGCTCAGGATGACATTCTTTTTCATCGTTAGAACCGGAACCGTCCCATGAAGGTGAACTGGCGCATGGATGCGGTGGAGGTGACCTGGCCGTAGGTGGCGGAACCGAGGGTGGTGTCGACGCCGGAGTACTGGACGGTGTTGAAAACGTTGTCAGCCGTGGCGCGGAGCTCGAGGTTCTTCCTGTCGCCGAAGCGGAGGCTCTTGGAGATCGACCCATCGAAGGAGATGGTGCCGGGGCCGGGGATGCTGAGACGCGAAGCGTTGCCATAGACGCCAGCCGGCGCGGTGAAGGCTGATTTGTCGAACCAGTTGTCCTGACGGCCACCTCCCGCGGTGAGCGAGACGCCGGGAACGCGATCGGGGCGCAGGGATTCGGTGGTGCCGCGGGCTACATCGGCTACGGCAGCCTCATAGGCCGGCGTAAGCGGACTGCCTGTGGCAATTTCATACGTGCCAGAGAAATTCATGTTGGCAAGGACGTGGCCGAACCAGTCGGTGGTGAGCAGGTGGGTGTCGGGCCCGAACGGGAGCTCGTAGACGAAGCTGCCCTTGACCAGATGGCGCACATCGAAGGAGGAATTGGATTCCTCGGCGCGAATGTCCTGCCAGTTTTGGGCAATGCAGTTGGCGCCGCAAGTGGTGCCGCCGTTGCCGCCGATGGTGCTGGCGTCGTCGATGGCATGCGAGTACGTATAGGTGGCCTGGAGGGAGATGCCACCGCTCATGCGCTTGCGGGCGCTGAAGCTGAGCGCGTTGTAGTTGGAGAAGGCGAGGGCGTCTTCGTAGTCGTAGGCGATGGTCTGCGAGGGATCATTGACGGCCGTGGGCAGAGTGGTGGTCTGAACGCCGTTGACGGTGGTGACGAAGCGGCCGGGAGCATCGATCACGTCGAGACGGTTGCCTTTGGATCCGTTGTAGCCGAGGTTGAAAACGATGTTCCAGGGGATGGTGCGCTGAAGGTTGACGTTCCAGACCTGCACGTAAGGCAGACGGTAGTTTTTATTGACGGAATAGTTGCCTTCGGTCTGCGGGGCGGGAAAGCCGTTTGCAAGCGAGATCGAGGCGCCGCTGGTCGACAGGTTGGTCTGGACGTCGGCAAAGGGTGGCTCGAAGGCGAAGTTCTGGACGAATTTGGTGTACTGGCCGACGGTGTAGTTGATGCCATAGCCGCCGCGGAGGACAGTGTCCCTGAACGGGTGCCAGGCGGCACCGAGGCGCGGGGAAAAGTTGCTCTTCTCGGGGTAGACGAGGTCGCGGGGGTACTTTCCGGTGAAGGGGCCGACACCGTTGGAGACGACGGTAGCGACGGTGGCAAAGTCGTTGCCGGCGTCGAGGGTCGCGAGGCGGTCGTTCTCTTCGGAGTAGGGCGAGTCGTAATCGTAGCGAAGGCCGAAGAGGACGGTGAGGTTTGCGCGAGCGCGCCAGTCGTCCTGGCCGAAGGCGTCGATTTCGTTTTGGCGCAGGTGGGCTTCCTGATAGGCGGCCTGGAGGGTGGTTTCCTGGGGCAGGCCAAGAAGGAAGTCGGCGAGCGAGGAGCCGCTGAGGGCAACACCATTGACGCCGGAGTTGCCGGTGCTGCTGGTTCCTGGCTGCTCGGTAAAGAGACCGGTGAAGACGTAGGTGCCGGTGGAGTTGGTGTTGCCGATCTCATCCTGGTAGACGCGGCGGAGATCGCCGCCGAAGCGGAAGTTGTGCTTGCCATGGATCCAGGAGCTGGATTCTCCGATGGCGACGGTCTCCGCCAGCTCGAATTCCGGCTGCTGCTCGCTGAGGCTGGAGAACTGGTTCAGCGTGACGTTGGGAAGCCCCCAGAGCTGCGGGGCATTGGGCAGGCCGTTCAGACCGAGCTGGGGTGCGATGTCCGTGACGTTGCTGAACTGATTGCTGAGCTGGGTGTGGGTCTGATTCCATGTGCCGGTGAGGTTATTCGTCAGGCGGCCCTTGCCGATGGAGTAGCCGACCTGCAGGGAATACTGGTGGGTCTGCGTTTTCCCGCCGAGCTGGGGGAAGAGGTTGAGGTCGTCAGAGGCGGTGTGGCTGTAGTTGAAGTTGCCGAAGACGCTTTGCGTGATGCCGGCATTCCCCTGTCCCAGAAACTGGCGGGCCATGCGGATGAGCGGGTTGGTTCCGCCCTGATTGCCGAAGGTGTGCATGAGGCGAACGCCGACCTTGGTGGTGTTGCTGCCAGCGGAGATGAGGCGCTGGTAGTTCTGCGTCGTCCCGGGAAGATTGGGCGAGGGAACGTAGCTGAGGAGAGAGGTGGCCTGGGATTGAATTTCCGCAGCAGGAATGCACTGCGAGCTGGGATTGCCGGAATCGGGGCCGCTGGTGCAGGGACCGTAGGGCAGGCCGGTGGATGGATCGTAAATGGTGATCTTCTGGCCACCGGGCGTGGTGAGTCCGGTGAAGTCGCCGGTACGCTCGGCGAGTGTGGGGACGGTGCCGTATTCATCGAAAGGCTGGGTGGAGTGGGTGCCGGAAAGGGTGAAGAAGAGGAAGTCGTTCTTGTCGTTGGTGAGGATTTTGGGAATATACGGCGCGGTCATAATGGTGGCGCCAAAGCGATTGGAGGAGTATGCGGGCTCCTGAATGGGCTGACCGCGGAGGGCGAAGTCGGCGGCGTTCAGCGCGCCATTGCCGCCATCCCAGAAGAAGGCGCCATGAGGCTGGTTGGGCTTGAAGTTGCGGAAGTTGCCGCGCATCATCCCGCGGCCGCCCCCACCACCGCCGCCGCGAAATCCGCCGCCTCCTCCGCCGAAGCCACCGCCGCCGGGGCCACCGCCGCCCGGTCCGCCGCCAGGCGCGCCGCCATCGCCGCTGAGGGACTGGCTGAGCTCGGCGTTTTCGCGCATCTGGCCAAAGTCGATTCCGGCGAAAGGATTGGTGGTGCCCATCTGACCGTTGACGGCGACCGATTCGCCGGAGGAGAAGTCGGAATTGCCGGCGAGCGAGGGAAGCTGGGCGCCGGACTCGGCACCGCCGCCGCCAGCCTGGATGAGATCTGAGGCCTGGCCCATGAGACTGAGGCTCTGCGCGCCGCCGCCATTCATGAACTGGCGGGCTGCTCCGGCGAGGTCGGCTTGCTGCTCCTGCTGTTGGGCGCGGGAGGCGAGCATGAGGGTGAAATCGACCTTGAGGTCGTGAGCGGTGGCGTTGAGCAGGGCTTCCTGGGTGACGGGGGCGAAGGCGTCGAAATTAGTTTTGACGACGTAGCGGCCGTTCTCGGGAATGACGAGGGTGTAGCTGCCGGTGATGTCGGTGGTGGTGCTGTATTTCTTGCCGGTGAGGGAGTTGCTGGCGGTGACGCTGACGCCGGGCAGCGGGATGTTGCCGTCTTTGACGGTACCGTGGATGATGCCGCCGGAGGGCGGGGCCTGCCCCGGTGCGGGGGTGGCCTGGGCAGGAAAAGGCGGAGAAGGAACCGCTGCCGGCACGGTCTGGGCGATGGCCGTTGCGCTCGCCAGCATGAGAGAGACAGCGAGAGCGCGGAAATTGATCGGGGACATCATTGGGTTAATTCTGTGGGTTAGACGGAGGCTGCGCATCGGGGGGTGGAGCGCCGGGGCCACGGCCTTCGCCGAATCGTCCCTGTCCTGGCTGGCGCGGCGGCATCACCGCGACGGAGGTGGCGAGGAAGGCGCCATTTTGCAGGGCACCGCGCGCGGTCACCCGGTCGCCGACCTTGATGTCGGGGAAGGTGATGTCTTCGGCGTTGCCGCGGCCGCCTTTGCGGAAGGTGGTGTTCTCGTCGACGGCGATGGTCTGGCTGACCTTGTCGGGGCGCTCGACGGTGAGGGTGAGATCCTTGATGGCCGTGACTTTACCGGCGGTCCAGGTCTTGCCGAATTCGGCGCGCATTTTTTCCATCTGCGCGGCCTGTTCGGGAGTAAGGACGACGACGAAAACGGCGCCGACGGTCTTTGCCTGCTCGTCGAGGTTGCCGGCGGCAACGATGGTGTCCCCGACGTGGATGTCGGAGATCTTCGACTCCTCGCGGTCTTTGCGGAAATGGGTATTGACGCCGGTTTGGACGGTGTAGACCTGGCCCTGCTCGTCCCTGATGGTGATGTTGCCGCCGGAGACGGCGGTGACGGTGCCGTGGGCGCTGTTGCCGTTCATGAACATGCCGCCGCCCATACCGCGGCCACCGCGCTGGCCCGACTGGCCCGGCTGGGGGCCTTCATCCTGGGCGTGGAGCGC
>JBAUZR010000430.1:0-4368 GCA_049585375.1 Acidobacteriaceae bacterium | reverse complement strand
GCGCTATCTCCGGACAATCCTGACTATAACTTTGCCATGGGAACGCTCGCTTCCTTTTCCGACGATCCCTCTAAGGCGTTGCCCTATCTCACGAAGTATCGTTCCATGCGTCCGGAGGATCCTCAGGGAATTCTGGCTCTTGGCATGGCAAACTTTCGCGCTAAGGATTACGAGTCGTCAGCGAAATGGCTTCGCCAGGCCGTCTCGTCTCCCAAAACGGCAGCTGATGCTTATTACTACCTGGGGCGAATCGATCGTGAAGAGTGGCACCTGGACCAGGCGACTGCCGACTTGAAACAGTCTCTCGCGCTGCACCCCGGCCAGGCCCGCGTCCTGGCCGCGTTAGGCCAGGTCTGCATCGATACCCATAACTATCCGGAGGCGCGCTCCTATCTCGGACAGGCGCTTCAACTTGAGCCTGATAATTATGACGCTAACTTTGGGCTCCTGCAGCTCTACGCGCGAACGGGAGATCCTCGTCGCGATGCCCAGTCGAAGCGCTTTGACCAGATCAAGAGCAGGCAGTTCGAGCAGGACCGCCAGACGATGCGATTACTCGAGATTCGACCCAGCGGGTGAACCGATTCGCGTTGTTGCTTTCAGCGGGTCAGTTTGCAGAACATCAATCCACAGGTTGTCGCGGCTCTCGGCCACACAATAGGACTCCGAACTTCTCTCACCATGTCTGTTTTCTCGCGAAGATCGTTCCTGTCCGCCGCCGTCGCCAGCCTTTCCACAGGGTTCTCGCGCCGCATCTTCCCGCTGCGACTGGGAGGGCGGTTCTCGGCTGCAGCTCCAGGGAAATTCGCTGCCAATGCTCTCTCCGCTGGCGTGACATCTTCTCAGCAACGCGCCGGGGCCGCGTGGTTTACGGATGTCGCAGGAAAATCTTCATTCTCTTATCGGACAAACAACGACTATACCGGGAGAAAATACTTCCCCCAGCCAATGTGCGGTGGTGTCGCTGCCATTGACTACAACAATGACGGCTATATGGATCTGTTCTTCACCAACGGAGCCGTCTATCCCTCGCTTCTGAAAGACTCGCCGAGTTATTACAACTGTCTGCTGCACAACAACGGCGACGGCACCTTTGCCGATGTTACGCAAAAGGCCGGACTCACGGGCGCAGATCTTGGTCTCTGCTTCGGAGTCGCGGTCGCCGATTACGACAATGACGGTTCGGATGACATCTTCATCTGCACCGCAGGACGCAATGCGCTGTATCACAACAACGGCGATGGAACGTTCACGGACGTCACCACAGGATCGGGTCTTGATCACAAGCCGGACAACTTATTGAGCGTTGGAGCCGCGTGGTTTGACTACGACAATGACGGCCTGCTCGATTTAATTGTCACGAACTACACTGTGTGGACCCCCGAAACCGATAAGCGCTGCCGGATGTCTGAAGCGCAGGAAGAATACTGCAGCCCGACTCTCTATCGAAGCGTGGAGTCCCGGCTTTACCGCAATCTCGGGCACGGGCGTTTTCAGGACGTTACCGAGGCGAGCGGCATCGGAAAGTCCCTCGGTAAAGGAATGGGCATTTCCATTGCGGATTTCAATGGCGACGGACACATGGATATATTCGTCGCAAATGACACCGAACCCAACTTCCTTTTCATCAACCAGGGTGATGGGACTTTCAAAGAGAGCGGCCTCGAGTTCGGCGTCGCCTACAATGCGCAGGGCGACAGCGTTTCCGGAATGGGATGCGACGCGAAGGACTTCAATAACGACGGTCGAGCCGACATCGTCTACAACGATCTCTCCGGCCAGGTCTTTGGACTGCTTCGAAACGACAACGGCAAATCTTTCGCCGACGTCACATGGCCTTCTCATATAGGCCCGCTCAGTCATTCGCTGTCCGGATGGAGCATTGGGTTTGTCGACTACAACAATGATGGATGGAAGGATATCTACTCTGCGAACGGAGATGTGGATGATCTAACCGCGGCTTCGAAGCAACACGATACGATGTTCCAGAATGTCGACGGAAAGACCTTTATTGACGCGACTGGCACAATGGGACCCGATTTCGGCCTTCTCGGTTATCAGCGGGGTTCGGCGTTCGTCGACCTGAATAATGACGGCTTCATGGACCTCGTCGTGACCTCTCTCGGTGAAAAGCCCCGCATTTTGCTGAACAACGCGCTCAATGCCAACCATTGGCTTCTCTTCGACCTTCGCGGGCGCAGAAGTAATCGCAACGGAATCGGCGCCAACATCAAAGTCGTGACCGGCTCCGGGCGAACGCTGTACAACCATGCCACAACCAGCGTTGGATTTATGTCGTCCAGCGATCGCCGTGTGCATTTCGGTCTGGGAACAGAAACGAAAGTCGATTTTGTCGAGATTCGGTGGCCGAGCGGGATCGTGCAGCGCATCGATAAGCCGGAGGTGGACAGGATCGTGCGTGTCGAGGAGAGGGCCGAAGACGGGGCTGTAACCCGGCATCCCTGAAAGAGAAACAGAGATTTGCTTTGGCGGTCGATGCTAACGTTCCTGGACCACCGTCAGAATCTGGTCCGCCTTGACGCGGGTCAGAACCTGCTTTCCGCCGCTCGGCCAGGTCACTTCGATCCTGTCGACCACTTCCGCGTTGCCAAGGCCGAAATGGACCCGCTTATCGCTGGATGAGCTGTAACCGACCGCAGTTGTCGCGTGATTGAACTGCACGCCCTGCGGGGTGGTGATCTTGATTTTTGTGCCCAGCCCATCGCGATTGTCCTTTGTCCCGGTGAGCCGGATGGTGATCCAGTGGTTCCCGTTTCTCGTGCGGTTGATGAGCAACTGAGGCGTGTCATTGATTGTGGAAACCAGCACGCTGATTCTGCCATCGTTGGTGAAATCTCCAAACGCAGCACCCCGATGAACCCTTGGATCAAGGAAGGCCGCACCCGCCGACCCGCTCACATCGGTGAAAGTGAAGTTACCGTTGTTGCGGAATAAGCCGTTGGGCTGCCGCGTGGGCCGATGCAGCACCTCCCATTCGTTATCCAGAATCGCGCCGCCGGCCACAAACAGGTCCTTATACCCGTCATTATCGAAGTCGTACGCGCCGACGCCCCACGCCGTCATTCTGCGTGTGAAAGCAGTGACTCCGGAGATTCCGGTCACGTCTTCAAAATGGCTCCCGGCATTCCGGTAGAGAGGAAACGTATTGCCATACATCGCGGTATGGAAGATGTCAGGAAGGCCGTCGTTATTGAGGTCGCGGAACTCGGCTCCCATTCCGGCCACCACGCCGCCGTCGGAGGTGTACGCGACCCCCTCATCGAGCCCTACCTCCCGAAACGTTCCATCGCCATTATTGTGAAGCAGGAAATTGGGGAAAGTGTCATTCGAGATGAATACGTCGGTCAATCCATCGTTGTTATAGTCCGCAAACGCCAGTCCCATTCCCTTCCCCACAAAGTGCCCGATCCTGGAGGAGTCTGACACATCGGCGAAAGTACCATCGCCGTTGTTTCGATAGAGGATATTGGGCGTTCCGCCGAAATTGCCCGGATCACAAAACGTTCGGACCCCGCCGATGGAACAGAGTTTGCAGTTCGCGATGCTGTAGTCCAGATAATTCATGACCAGCAGATCGAGGTGACCATCATTGTTATGGTCAAACCATCCGGCCGTCACAGCCCAGGGCTTGCCACGGCCCGGTATGATCCCGGCGACTCCCGCTTTCTCAGTGACATCTGTGAACGTGCCATCGCCGTTATTGTGCAGCAGCTGGTTCCGGTTGACTCCCGCAATATATAGATCGACGAAGCCGTCGTTGTCGTAGTCGCCTGCTGCTACGCCCATCGAATAGCCAATCCCCCTGACCCCAGCCTTCTCGGTCACATCGGTAAAAGTGCCGTCGCCGTTGTTGCGGTACAGCCGATTCCAGTAGCTGGGATCGGTCTTCTCAAGCGACGGAATCGCAGCCCCGTTTGTAAAGAAGACGTCGAGCAACCCGTCGTTGTTATAGTCGAAGACCGCGACCCCACCCAGCATGGTTTCGATCGAGTATCGCTGCGGGCTGATGCTGTTCCTGAGCTGAAAGCCAATCCCGGAGGCGGCGATCCTGTCCTCGAAAACGATGGGGCCTGACGGGCCGGCCCCAGGGGCGGGAGGTATCCCCCAGGCATCTCCTCGAAGGCCCGAAGCATAAACAGGCAATGCCCCGGATGCCAGGGCGGCCATGCCGGCTTTCGCCAGGAATTCGCGGCGCGTATTCAGGAAGGGACTCCGGTGTCTCAAGGCATTCCCGTGATCAATGCTTGCGCCGGGTCCCGACTGAGACGGCTAAAGATGGGCTCATGAATTGTGTTGGCCTTCGTCCTGGGTCTTTCCGTTCATCGCCAGGATGCTCGGACAATGCTC
>JBAUZR010000429.1:0-3056 GCA_049585375.1 Acidobacteriaceae bacterium | reverse complement strand
ACTGAAAGTGGCGCCGCAGCCAGCGATACTTTGGGCCGAAGGAATTGGGAAACTCCATGGCCGATGTCGCAATGTAAACCTCATACTGCTGCGCCATCACCTGCAGAACCCGCTGGCTGTCCGGCATGACGGGCAGGTCCTCGAAGAAATCCTCTGAGCGGAGATACCCCTCGAGACGCTCATGGCGGTCGATGGACACGATATCCCACAGCCACTTGCCTTCGAGATCGGCTTTGGTGATGGCCTCGCCGTGATCGCGGTTGTAGCGCGCCAGATGCTCGGCCAGGGTATCGGCCAGCACCTCATCCATGTCGATGGCCACGCGTTTCATCGGTCCGGCAGCTCTCTGGGTGAACCGTGCTGAGCCCTACTCCACGCCTGCTTCCGGCGCTTTGCGGCCCCGCTTCGGTTTCTCGGGCTCGGGTTGGGGCTGCGGCTCTTTTGAAGCGTCGTAATACAGCAGCCGCCCGCACGACTCGCAGGTCATGATCTCCCCCGCGCGAATCTGGTTCCACATCTGCGGGCGAATCCCCATCTGGCACTCCATGCACCGTTGCCCGCGCGCGTACGCCACGCCCGTCGCCCGCGAAGACGACGAAACCCGATCGTAGATCCGCAGCAACTCCTCGGGAACATGCACCCGCTCCGCCTCGCGCCGCTTCAACAGGTCCGCGAGATGGGTCTGTTGTTCGGCGGAAACCGCACGCGCCTGCTCCTGCTCGATTTCCACAACCTTGATGTTGTCCTTCAGCGCGCTTTCGGCGGCTTTGCGCTTTTGCTCCAGCTGTTCGACCCGTTCCATGCTCTCCAGCTCGCGGTCTTCGATCTTCTTGATTTCGACTTCGGCGAACTCAATCTCGTGCTGGAAGGCGCGGTACTGCTCGTTGGTTTTCACGGCGGACATCTGGTCGCGGAGCTTGACGATCTTCTGCTGCTGGTCCTTAAGGTCGCTTTCCATGCGCCGCCGGGCCGCCTCTTCGTCCTTGAGGGCCTTCTGCACCTGTTCCACGGCGGTTTTTTCCGCCGCGAGACGCGACTCGAGCGCCGCCAGCCGTTTAGGCAGCGCCGCAATCTCCCCGCGCAGCTGCGAGGTCTCCTGATCGAGGGTTTGTACGCGGATCAGCGCTTCAAGTGCAGTATGCATCGTCGGAATCTGCAGGATATCATTGCGGCCGCAGGCAAAGAGCGCTTACCGCTTGTCAATCCCTGCGCTTTTCCTGCATCCTGACCCAACACCTCCGTCTCCAATCCCTATCAATGCCCGACTCCGACGCCAGCTGGAAACCGAAGCACAATCCCTGGGCTGTCGCGCTCACCGTTACTCTCGCCACCTTCATGGAGGTCCTCGACACCTCCATCGCCAACGTCGCCATCCCTCACATTGCCGGCGGACTCGGCGCCTCGCAGGATGAAGCCACCTGGGTCCTGACCAGCTATCTCGTCTCCAACGCCGTGATTCTGCCGGCCAGCGCGTACCTGGTTTCGTTCATCGGGCGCAAGCGTTTCTACATGATCTGCGTCGCGCTCTTCGGGGTCAGCTCCATGCTCTGCGGCCTGGCGCCATCGCTGCCGCTGCTGATCTTCTTCCGCGTCCTGCAGGGGGCCGGCGGCGGCGGCCTGCAGCCCAGCGAGCAGGCCATCCTTGCGGATACCTTCCCGCCCCGCAAGCGTGGACAGGCATTCGCCGTCTACGGTATGGCCGTTGTGCTGGCTCCGGCGATCGGTCCCACCCTCGGCGGCTGGATCACCGACAACTACACCTGGCGCTGGATCTTCTTCATCAACGTTCCCATTGCCATCCTTTCGCTCTTCCTCAGTTCGCGCCTGGTCGAAGACCCGCCCCACATCCAGAAAGAAGTGGAACAGAGCCGGAAACGCGGCCTCAACCTCGATTACATGGGCTTCGGCCTGCTCGCAGTCGGTTTTGGCTCCCTGCAGTTCGTCCTCGATAAAGGCCAGGAAGACGATTGGTTCGGATCGCACCTCATCGCCACCTTCTTCGTCCTCTGTGCCGCTGCCCTGGTGACGCTCATCCTGTGGGAGATCGCTCAGATCCGGAAGGGCCATCGTCCCATCCTGGATCTCACGATGTTCCGCAACCGGACGTTCGCCATCTCCGCGTTTCTCATGTTCGTGCTCGGTTTCACACTGTTCGGAACCACCGTGCTCATCCCGCTCTTCGTACAGCAGATGATGGGGTACACCGCCGAGCAGGCCGGCCTTGTCATTTCCCCGGGCGGTCTCGCCATCCTCGTGCTCATGCCGCTGGTGGGATTCCTCGTCAGCCGCGTGGACGCTCGCTACCTCATCGCCTTCGGATTTGCCATCCTCGCCGCCGCCCTGGCTGCGCTCCACACCATCGATACCCAGGCCAGCTACTCCTATGTCGCGTGGATGCGCATCTTCCAGGCCTCCGGCCTTGCCTTCCTCTTCGTCCCCATCAACACTCTCTCCTACACCGACGTTCCCCGCGAGAAGAACAATGACGTGTCGGGCCTGATGAACCTGGCCCGCAATATCGGCGGCAGCGTGGGCACGTCGTTCTTCGTCACCCTTCTGGCGCGGCGCAGTCAGGATCATCAGGACCGGCTGGCGATGCACTTTAACGCTTCCAGCAACGCGTTCGCTCAGGCCATCGATCGCACCGCTCGCTACTTCCAGCACGGGGGCGGCCTCACCGGCTCGGCCGCGCAGGCCCGCGCGCTGGCCCAGGGAAGCATCTACCAGCAGCTCGTTCGCCAGAGCACCCAGCTGGCTTACCTGGATGTCATTGCCATCCTGGCCGTGGGTTCAGCCTGCATGATCCCGCTTATCTTCCTGATGAAGAAGCACAAAGGCCCAGCCGCCGCCCACTGAGTTCAGCGAACGCAGAGGCAACGCGTTAGAATGACCCTCACACACACAAGGTCCGGTCGTTCTATTGCTGAACCGGGCCGCTCGGGAGCTTTCTTGCGTACCCTACTGCCGCGCCTTGGTCGCTTTGCCGTTCCCCTGTTCGCTGTTCTCTTTTGTCTTCCGTTCCCGCGGATCCGCGCCCAGGAAACTCATCCCTGGAC
>JBAUZR010000428.1:0-4423 GCA_049585375.1 Acidobacteriaceae bacterium | reverse complement strand
ATCGTTACCAGGCTCCTTCAATCTGAAACGGGCCGAGATTGTCGCCTTCCTTTGCGTCCAGTTCGTGCGAGATCACCGCATCCACCCGGCTGCCCCGCGAACCTTTGTGGAGCGCCTCCGCCAGTTCCGCCAGCGAATCGGCGTCCCCTTTGGCCAGCACTTCCACGTCTCCATCTTCGGTGTTGCGCACCCAGCCATGCAGATCCAGCGCGGCGGCCTCGCGATGCACGAACCAGCGAAACCCTACGCCCTGCACGCGCCCTTTCACCAGAAAATGACGAACCATAGGAAAGCAACGCCAGTGTTTCAGATACCGCGGCGCGCGCGCAAGATTACACCGCCGCTGACCGCAACCCGGCGTGACGAATCGGGTTCGTGTGACCATTGGGTGCCTTGCAGCGCGTCAAACCGCCGCGGATGCGCACCTATAATCGAGAGTGTCTTCAGCGGCAACAGGGTCCGCGCGTCACTCCAATCCGATGCCCCGCGCCCTCCGATCCGCGAGCTTTTCCCCCATGGATTCCCGCCCCCCTCGGAGAATTCGGGCCACGCCGTACGCTGCTGTGTTTCTGGCGCTGCTCGTCGTCGCATTCCCGCTGGCGCGAGCCAGCCAGGCGCATCCCGTCTCCTTCGCTCACGCCGAGCGTCTGCGCGAAGCCCTCGAAGGCCGCCCTGAACGCGAACGCACCCGTGCCCAGTATGAGCGCGTCCTCGACGCCTACCGCGCCATCTACCACCGCGATCCCGCGTCGCCCAAAGCCGACGACTCCATCGCTGCCGTCGCCGATCTGCTCGCCGAAGAAGGCCGCGTCTTCCAGGACGACAAAGCTCTCCACGATGCCATCGGTCAGTACGATTTCCTCCGCCGCCAATACCCCGCCAGCCGCCTTCGCTTCAGCGCCCTGCTCACTGAAGGCGAAATCTTTCAGCGCGACCTGAATGAAACCGCCCAGGCCAAGGCCATCTACAAGGCCTTTCTGAACCTCTACCCGCGCAACGCCCTCGCCGCCGAAGCCCGCACCGAACTCCGCGTGATCGAGCACCAGCAGCGAACCGGCCGGGGGCGGTCCGAAGAAGAAGTCAGCCGCACGTCGCGCCCGGCCGTTGTCCCGGACAAGCAGCTGGAGACTCCCTCCCGCCGCGCGTCAACGCCGTCTCCCGAAACGACTGCTGCCGCCGGTTTCGATGAACATGACCTGGCCCCGCCGTCTAGTGCGGCCGCCCCTCATCCCCCAACCGCTGCGCCGGTCTTCGCGGATCTTCCGATGAACGCGCCGCCTCCGCCCCGCCGCGGCAAAATTCCGCTCATCACCGGCATCCGCCACTGGTCTACCCCGGACTACACCCGCGTCGCCATCGATCTCCAGCAGGAGGTTCGCTACCAGGCCGCGCGCGTCTCCGACCCCGACCGCATCTTCTTTGACCTCTACGGCACGCGCCTTTCACCGGAGCTCACCGGCCGCCCCGTCGAAGTTACCGACGACGGCTTTCTCACCCGCATCCGCGCCGCGCAGTCCTCGCACAACACCACCCGCATCGTTCTCGACGTCAGCAGCGTCAGTGACTACTCCGCCTTCTTCCTTTCCAATCCGCCCCGCCTCATCATCGACGTTCACGGTGACAAGGAGCGGATGGCCGCATCTCGGGAGATCGCCAGCCGCGCGCCTCCGCCGGTCGTCGCATCCCCGCCGTCCAGAACACGAGGAGCGACCGCTCAGGTCCCTCTGCCGGCGAGCCGCCCGGTGCCCGGCACCGATTCCGGCGACAACTCCTCCGCCCTCACCGAAGTCGCCACCCTGAGCACACGTCCCGACCAGGTCCGCGCGACCCATCATCCCACCACCGCGCCCGTCGTCTCGTCGGTGTCGGATCCCTCGTCGTACTCGCGCTCCAGCAGCTCCGACCGCAAACCCTCCGCCGCTATTCCCGCCAATGATGACGTGCCCCCTGCCGAAGCTGGTTCCCGTGGCGTGCCCGCTCCGGAAACCGCTGGCTCCCGTGTGCCCAGCTCCATGGTTCGAACGCTCGGCCTCAAGATCAATCGCATTGTCATCGACGCGGGCCACGGCGGACACGACTCCGGAACCCTTGGCCCCGGCGGCCTCGAAGAAAAGGATGTCGTCCTCGATGTCGCCCTCCGCCTCGGCCGTCTGCTCAAAGATCGTCTCGGCGCCGACGTCATCTACACCCGCAGCGACGACACCTTCATCCCCCTTGAAACCCGCACCGCCATCGCCAACCAGGCCCAGGCCGACCTCTTCATCTCCATCCACGCCAACTCCAGCCCGGACACGGACGCGCGCGGCGTCGAGGTCTACTACCTCAACTTCACCACCTCCGCCGATGCCCTCGAAGTGGCGGCCCGTGAGAACGCCTCCTCCGACGAGTCCATCCATCAGCTCTCCGATCTCGTCAAGAAAATCGCCCTCCAGGACAAGATCAACGAGTCGCGCACCTTTGCCGAAGATGTGGACGAGAGTCTCTACTCCGGCCTCGAGCGCGGCAATCCCGGTCTGAAAGATCGCGGCGTCAAAAAAGCACCCTTCGTTGTCCTCATCGGGGCCAACATGCCGTCGATCCTGGCCGAGATCTCGTTCCTCACCAATCTCGACGACGCCTCCGAGCTGCGCGAGCCCCGTTACCGCGAGCGTATTGCCGAATCTCTCTACCGCGGCGTCGATCGCTATGTCTCCAGCCTGAATGGCGTTCGCATGGCCCAGGCCGGGTCGCGCTACGCTCCCTCTGAATAGCCGCCCACGGGCGCCTTACCTTGCCGTGAAACCTTCCTTCCCGCATCGGTGTCAGTCTCAGTAGTATCGAAAGTAGAGAATGTCCCGGATCCCCACCCTCGGTTTCCTCTTTTGCGCGACACTCGCCCTCGCGGCCCCCGTGTCTTCGGGACCAGTGTTGCCGCACGCGTTTGCCGGATGGACACAAACCAGTTCCGCACAAACGGCGGTGCCGAATCCCGCCGATGCCGCCGTCCTCCAGGAGTACGGATTAACGCAGTCCGCCTCCGCCAGCTACGCCTCGGGATCCCATCGCCTCACGGTCCGCGCCTGGCACTTCCAGGATGCCACCGGCGCGTACGGCGCCTTCACCTTCTTTCGCCAGCCGGAGATGCATGTTGAGAATCTCGGCAGCGGTGGCGCCGCTTCCGGGGATCACGATCTCTTCTGGACCGGCATGACCGTAGTCGACGCTACCTTCGCTCATCCGGTTCCGAAGGAGAATGCGATTCTCTCCGCCCTCGCCGCCGAATTGCCAAAGGCCCAGGGCACCCAGGGCGTGCCGCCCTCACTCCCTGACTACCTGCCAAAGACGCAGCTCAGCGCGACATCCGTTCACTATGTCATCGGCCCGGCTGCGTGGGGGCGTCTCGGTTCGGCTGTTCCCGCCGCCACCATCGACTTCAGCCAGGATGCCGAGGCGGTCACCGCACAATACGGTGCAGCCTCCCTCACGCTCATCATGTATCCCACGCCGCAGATTGCCGGGAGTCACCTGAAGACCGTCGACGCACTGCCGAAACCCCTCGGCCTCACCGCCGGACGCACCGGACCGCTGCTGGCGATTGTGAGTGGTGTCCCTCACGCCCAGGCTGAAGTGCTTCTGAAGCAGGTGAAGTTCAACGACTACGTCACCATCAATCATCCCGAAGGTTACGTTCCCGAGACAGTCAAGCTCTACCGCCTCCTCTTCGGCATCACGATGCTCGTCGTCGTCCTGATCAGCTCGGCGGTGCTTCTCGGACTTTTCCTCGGTGGCGGGCGCGCACTCTACCGGTTTCTCCGTGGAAAGCCCGCCTCCGCCCTTTCTGAAGAGGAGTTCATCTCCCTTCATTTGGGCGGCTGAACCAATCTCGCTGGGTCGGAGCTTCCGCGCAAGGTAAAAATTTAATCCCCTCCGTGCCGGATCTCATTTATTTTCTTTTCTATAATGGATGAGAAAAGCGCTATCTATGGCCAAAATGGCGAAGAGAAGAAGAATATAAGGCGAAACAGCATTTTTGGTCACGCTCAACCCGCACTTCCTGCAAGCCATTGAATATCAATGTGGTAGGGCGTCTCTGGATTTTGCCTTGACACCCCCAGCGGTGGCCCATACTATTTCGCCAGAAAGTTCTGATGGCTTGCCTCCGTTGGAACTATTCTCCCTGATGAAAAGGCTGCCCTGTTGCCGGGCGGCCTTTTCTCGTTTTTGTGCAGCCAGTTCAGCCCGGATTCTGTCCCACATTTTCCACCGCGCCTCCGGGCTCGCTCCACTCCGCGCCGCACACCTCACACAGCCACATATTCGTCGGCTCGACAGCTTCCAGCAGCGGGTCCGCCGCGCCGCATTTCGGACACGTCGGCGGCACAAAATCCTCCACGCGTACCTTCGACTGCTCGACGATCTCCTGTGGAATTGGTCGGGCTATGAT
>JBAUZR010000427.1:0-4204 GCA_049585375.1 Acidobacteriaceae bacterium | reverse complement strand
GTATACGCCACTGTGTTGGGCACAAACCGGTGGGGCAGGTGGATGTGCGCGCCGCGGGCCGAGAATCCAAACTGCACGACCTTCATGCCTGGGAAGGCGAATTGCTCGCGGAGGGCATCGACTTCTTTGGTGATCATACCCAAATCTTCGGCAATGAAAGGAAGCTCACCCAGTTCGTCGCGGAGACGTTGAAAGAGCGCAGCGCCAGGGGCTTTGATCCATTGGCCGTTGACGGCGGTTTCATCCTGGGCAGGAATGGCCCAGAAGGCTTCAAAGCCGCGGAAATGGTCGAGACGGATGAGATCGTAGAGGAAATGAGCACGACGGATGCGGTCGAGCCACCAGGCGAATCCATTGCGCTGCATGACGTCCCAGCGGTAGAGGGGATTGCCCCAGCGCTGACCCGTGACGGAAAAGTAGTCGGGGGGAACGCCGGCGACGCGGATGGGGGCGAGGTTCGGGTCGAGTTCGAAGAGCTCGGGGTGGGTCCAGACGTCGGCTGAATCGTAGCTGACGAAGATGGCTATGTCGCCGAGGAAGCGGATATCCCGCGCGGCGCAGTAGTCACAGAGAGCGCGCCACTGCTCGTCGAAGGCGAACTGGATGGCCCGGGCGGTGGCAAGCTCCTCGGCATGTTCCTGGCGAATTCGGTCGAGAGCGGCAGGATCGCGATGCTTCACTTCGTCGGGCCATTGGTTCCAGGAGGCGTAGCTGAACTTGCGGCGGAGGACGGAGTAGAGCGCCCAGTCGCCAAGCCAGGTGGCGTTTTCGCGGCAATAGCCTTCGAAGCGGGACCATTCGGTGTCGGTGTGCCGGCGCAGGAAGTTGCGGGCTGCCTCTTCAATTAAGGGAAGCTTCTGCGCGGCAGCGCTTTCGAAGTCGACGGGACCGGAGGCGCCGGGAAGACCGACGATACGATCGCGCTCGAGCCAGCCGCGCTCAGCGAGGAGTTCGAGCGAGAGCAGGAGGGGATTGCCGGCGAAGGCGGATAGCGAGGCGTAGGGCGAATTGCCGTAGCCCGTGGGGTTGAGCGGCAGAACCTGCCAGACGCGCTGTTTGGCGGCGGCGAGAAAATCGGCGAAGGCGTACGCGGCAGGTCCGAGATCGCCGATGCCGCCCACCGAAGGCAGAGAGGTGATGTGCAGCAGGAGGCCCGAGGAGCGTTCAAAAGGCATGGATGAATCCAGTATGAAGCGGAACAAAGGAAAAAGCCCGCTCCATCGAAGAAGATTCGATGAACGCGGGCTTCGTTGCCCCGAAGCAGATTACATGCCGCTGAGCGGGATCTGCTGTTGCATTTTGCGGTTGATGAGGACCCGGTCGGCTTTCTCATAGGTAGAGACCAGGTTGGTGACGAAGACCTCGAAGGCCTGATCGCGGCGCTGGCTGAGGAGGGTATCGCGGGTGGAATCGAGGTTCTTCGCGATGTCCTCGGGCGAGGGCTGCTGCTTGTCATCGATTTTTGCGACGACGCCAGTGGTGCCATTGTTGATGGCATTGCTGATGGCGCCGACATTCAGGTCGAACAGGCTGGGCGCTGCGCTGCTGAGCAGCCCAACGTCTGGTACCTGCTGATCGCGGCCGACCAAATCGCTGGTCTTGATAGTGGCGCCGACTTCCTTTGCGGCTTTCGCCAGGTCGTTCTCGGCATGAGCACGGTCGGCAAGCTCATTGGTCTTGCGAGCCAGAAGTGCAGTTACCTGCTGATCGCGGAAGTCGTCGAGGATATGCGATTTGTATTCGTCAAAGGTCGGCGTGTGCGCGGGCTTGACGTCGGCTACCTGGAAGACGGCATAGCCGGTGTCTCCGGTGGCGACAGGCTGGGGGGCGCTGTTGGCTCTGGCGCCAAAGGCGGCGGCGATGAGTTTGGAGCTGTCGGTCAGGTCCGGCAGCGTCGAGCCCTGGGCGACGTAGTCGCTGCTGACGACTTTGAGGTGGTGGGCGGCGGCGGCCTGAGCCAGGCTGGTCTTTTGCGCATCGCTCGCGAGCTGCTGGGCGAAGGCCTGTTCCGCCTGCGCATCTTTCTGTTTCGTCAGGATGTCGACGATGGAGTTCTTTACCTCATCGAGGGGCTTAGTGTGGGCATCCTGCTTATCCTCGGTCTGAATGATGTGATAGCCGAACTGGGTGCGGACGAGGCCGGAGATCTCGCCAGGTTTCTGCGCAAAGGCGACGGCATCGAACTGAGGCACGGTGGCGCCACGCTTGAGCCATCCCAGCTCGCCCCCCTGATCTTTGCTGCCGGGGTCGTCAGAATACTTCTTTGCCAGTTCGGCAAAGTTCTTGCCGTCGTCCTTACGCAGCTGGTCGAGGACGTCCTGGGCTTTGGCTTTCGCCTTGGCGTCGGCGTCAGGGCCCGCATTCGGATCCACGGAGATCAGGATGTGGCGGACCTTCACCTGTGCATCCACTTTGTATTGCTGCTGATTCTGGTCGTAGTACTGCTGAATCTCGGCCTGGGTAATCTGCGGCTTGCCACCGGGCAGATCTTTGTCGGTGAAGGCGATGTACTCGATCTTGCGGGTTTCGGGCAGAGCGTCCCTGTAGCGGGCGGCGTTCTGCTTAAAGTAGGCTTGCAGTTCGGTATCGGTAGGGTTGATGGTCTTGCGGAGATCGTCTGCACTGAGGACCGCGTAATCAAATTTGATCTTCGTGGCCTGGTTCCGATAGTCGTCGCGAACTTCTGCGCTGGAGACGGTGATGCCGCCGGTAACCAGGTCGCGGAGACGGTCGGAGATGATCTGGTCTTTAATCTCGCTTTCAAACTTCTGGACCGTCATATTGAGGTTTTGGGTGACGAAGTCGGTGTATTGCGCGTCGCCGATATATTTGCCATCAGGAAAGAGGTACTGACCCCACATGCCGGTGTGGAGGAAGCGGCGGACATCATCGTCGGTGGCTGTGATGCCCATGCGGTGCGCTTCCTGGAGCAGGATGCGTTGCATGATGATCTGCTGGCCGGCCTGCTGCATGATGATGGGCATGTACATGTCAGGAATCTGGCGACCGCGCATCATGCTGCGCGCAGCCTGCTGGACGTCGCCGACGGAGATCTGCTCTTCGGCGGGCAGGAAGCGGCCAAAGATCCCGCCGTGCCGGATGCTGGCATAGGTAGAGGTGGCGTCGGCCGTGTCCTGAAAGATGCCGGGAACCAGGAAGATGACCATGAGCACGCAGGTGGCGGCGATGATAATGCCGAACAGCCACTTGGTAAACTTTGTGTCTTTCTGCAGGAAGCGAATCATGCGATGGGTGACAGCCTTTTCTGTAGCCTTCCACCGGCAGCCGGACCTGGAGCAGCGGGCGCGCGGAAGAGGCGATTGGTCCTGAATGCAGGGACTCCTAACAGTATAAGGCGCAGGGAGGAACGGGCGAAAGGAGGCAGCAGCGGTACGGGAGAAATCCAAAAGAGGCGGAAAAGGCGTACTTTCTGCAGATGGGACCGGACCCCTCGCGCGATATGTGCGACGGCGGGTGCGGTGGTAACGTCGAATGGACAGGAGCACTCATGCGGATCCAGAGAAAAACCGATATTCCGTCTTCGGAGATCACGCCGAAGGAAACCTGGATGAACCGGCGTGCCTTCATGACGGCGGCGGCCGCCACCGGGTTCGCAGCTGTGGCTGGCGAGGGAGCGCGGCGATTCCTGGGGCCTGCAGAGGTGCACGCCGCGGAAAAGCTGACCACCGTAAAGAGCCCGCTTTCGACGCCAGGTCTGACGCCGACGCCGCTTGAAGACATTACCCACTACAACAATTTCTATGAGTTCGGGGTGAACAAGGACGATCCGGCGAAGAACGCCTGGCGGCTTCACACGCGGCCGTGGTCGATCCAGGTAGAAGGACTCGTCAAGCAGAAGAAGACGTTTGATATTGATGCGCTGTTGAAGCTTCGGCCGCTGGAGGACCGGATCTACCGCTTCCGCTGCGTCGAGGCCTGGAGCATGGTGATTCCGTGGGTGGGGTATTCACTTTCGGAATTCATCCAGCAGTGCGAGCCGCTGTCTTCGGCGAAGTACGTGCAGTTTTTGTCGCTGGATGATTCGAAGCAGGAACTGCTGCCCTGGAGCGCAGGGATCAGCTGGCCGTATTCTGAGGGGCTTCGGATGGACGAGGCGATGCACCCGTTGACGCTGCTGACTTTCGGGCTTTATGACGACGTGCTGCCGAATCAGGACGGCGCGCCGGTGCGGGTGGTGGTGCCC
>JBAUZR010000426.1:0-2656 GCA_049585375.1 Acidobacteriaceae bacterium | reverse complement strand
CCGGTAAAGGGTGGGAAACTTTTCGTAGCTGCCGGAGACATTCAAGACCAAAGCTTCTCCAACCTGACACTTCGGATTACATATAAGACGCGTGACGGAGAGCGGAAATTGAGCCAAGTATTCAATCTCGAGCTGTTTCCCTAAACCCGTTAAAGACCGGCTGTTTGTAAGATCATCAGGAGCCGCGAAGAGCATGCGGATATTCCGAGGCGCTTTCGTCGTCACGTTGGGATCTATTGCCGCAATCTTCCTCGGCGCTGCCAATGCACGTGCGCAACAATCCGTACAGCGTATTACCCTGAAGAGCGGCGAAAGCGCCGAACTGCGAACTTTCATTTACATTGTAAACTGCCAATCGGTCATGATCGGATCGCCTCAGCTTGACCCAACTTCCGCACCTCCGGAAAAAATATATGTCCCTGTCAACGCGTTAGCGGTCGCGCGGAGTCTTAGGCACCACAGGAATTAGGCTGGGGCGGCGGTCGATGGCAGCTCCTGGAAAACCGGTGGCAGGGCGATACCGAGGGCACGGCAGATGGGATCGATCGTGGGGCCTGGAGCGGTTCGCAGCCGGGCGCGCCGGCCGTCCTGTTCGACTTCGATTTCGCTCAGATCGGCGAGGTCGTCGACGATATGCTGCCACTCCAGATGCTTTTCGTGGTGGGTGGCGACACGGTCGAGGAGTTCCTTGCGCAGGAGCACTGCGAGGAAGCTGCAAAACACGTGGCCGCGAATGGCCGCGTCGGTCTTGTGAAAGATCGGCCGCGTGGCGAGGAGGGCCTTTGCGGTCTTGAAGGTGTCCTCCACGGCCAACAGGTTGCGGTAGCGCAGCACGACCTGCAGAGCAGACATCTTGGCATTGGTGCGCAGCACGAACACGCCGTCGAAGCGTTCGTCCTGGGCGACGCGTTTGGGATCAATGGTGAAATGATCGTCGCGGGGTGTGGCGAGGAAGCGCCGATAACCCTTGTTGCTCACCAGGGTCTTGTCGCCGTGCGCGAGCTTGCGCTCGAGACTGGCGATGAGCGCGGCGCGGGCCTCGGCATCCTTCTTGGCCTCCTCTTCGTTGCGGCACAGCACGTAGCGCCGCCCGCTGATGGTGACGTCCTTGATCGCGAGCTCGGTCGCGCCTTTCTGGCGTGGAATCAGGAGCGGCACCGCGACGCCATCGTCGTCAATCACCTGGTCGCGGACTTCGCTCATCGAGCGTTCGCGCGCGCCCAGAATGTAGTCGATATTCTGCTCCTCGAGAGCCGCAATGGTGGCGGCGCTGATCATGCCGCGATCCGCAACCACGCAGACCTTGGTGATTCCAAAGCGCGTTCGCAGACGCTCGACCACGGGCGTGAGCCGCGTCACGTCTGCCGTGTTGCCAGGCCACAGGAACGAGGCAAATGGCCGGTCGGCGCCATCGAGCACCATGCCGAGCATTACTTGCTTGAGATGTGGCCGATAGTCCTTGGAATGGCCTTGCTGTCCGAGCGTCTGCCCGCCTGCTCCCTCGAAATACAGCGACGTCGTGTCGAAGAACGCCACCGACACGTCGCCGAACAGCTCCTGCCGATGATGATAGAGCGCCTCTTCGACGGCGTCTGTCGTATGGCGCCCTTCGGTGCCCGAGCCTGCCCCCGGGATCTCTTCGCCGAGCCACGCCATCGCCTTGTAGGCATGGTCGAGCGAGAGGTCCTCGACGCCCGGGATGCGCAAAGCCCCGCGCCATCTGCTGGCGTGACGATCCGAGCCCGACACCATCAGACGATGCAGAACGGTGAGATAGATCGCTCGCTCGACATCGAAGCTAAAGCCGCGACCAGCCAGCAATCCGTCGATGACATCGCGGCAGCCGGTCTCCCGCCACAGCCGGCCGAACACGAGATCGGGGCCAATGCTGACCCGCTGCAGCTCGGCGAGCTCGCCGCGATAGAAGCTCGACAGCACAATCGACCGTCGCGAATGCCTGGCCGCAGACGCCGCCAGAGCGTCGAGCAGGCCCGAGGCCTCCACCTTGTCGCGACGCCCCAGCGCCTTGACCACGCGTTGCACGTGACGCCCGCCCTCGCGGGCGTTCTCGACCAGATAGAGGTACTCGTAGTTCCCAATCTTCTTGACCCGGACGAACATTCTGCGGCACCCTGCCGGTCATCTGAACAAGGCACCACGAAATACGCGATTCGGTCAAGTCACACTTGGACCGAAGCCGCATGATTTAGCACCACAACGCGGCAGCTCTCTCCAAAAGCCCAGCATTTATGGGCTTTTCGCGCCGTCCAAACCTCGAAAGTGCGGAAGTTGGGTCAAGAAGGCCGTCGAACTCCGACTTTTGGCTGCTCTTGAGCATGTAGTCGATCCAACCCGCGTTTGCACAGTCGCGGACAAGAATTCGGCCGTACCCCAATTCAACCTTCGCCCAACAAGCGCGGATTAGCTTTTCAAGTGCGACAGCCCGCAAGTGCGATGGCAATTCGATTGCACAGTGAACATGCCACCGTCCCGATGTGCCACGCTCCCAAGAACGTAATGCACGGGCGCGGACCTCACCTTTCTCAAGTACGGGTAGGACCCGAAGGCGTTTTCCGTGTCGACGAAATGCAGCTCCAAATACAGCTCTATTGAGAAGGTTCATGAAATGCCGAAAAGCCTGTCGGCACGGATAGTC
>JBAUZR010000425.1:0-21781 GCA_049585375.1 Acidobacteriaceae bacterium | reverse complement strand
GGACTGATCCGGCTGCGCAGGTCTGAAAGGGCCGACCATCGCGGATCGGAGGAGTGATCCTCGCAGTTGCAGGGGTCGGTGTTCAGATTGTGGCCGCAGTGCGGACAAAGTCCTTTGCAGTCGGGGCCACAAAGGGTTCGCGCGGGGAGGGACAAGAGCACCTGCTCCCGCAGAACATCTTCGAGCACCAGACCACCTTCCTGATAATAACCGATTTCAGTATCGGGCGCGGCGAGGGAGCGGTCGGCGGGGCCGGCATCGGCGCCGATGGGGCGGAAGAGGAGGTCGAAGTCGCCGCTGAGCGCGTGGCGGACGGGTTCGAGGCAGCGGGCGCAGGGGGCTTCGAAGTCGCCGGACCAGTGGGCACGGGTACGGATGTCGGCGATGACTTCTTTGGGGCCGCGGTGCTCACGGAGGAGCTCAGCGTTGCCCTGGACGGCGAGGGGGGCGGTCTGGACGGCTTCGTCGCCGAAGTCGATGGCGCCGGGTTGGAGGCTGATGTCGAAACTGACCGGCTCGCGTTCGAGTTCGAGCAGGGTGATGAGCATGAGTACAGGGTACAGCGGATAGCGGATAGAGGAGAGGCCGCAGGGCACAGGCCACGGGGCACAGGCCACGGGTACAGGAAGAGCAGCAGCCTTAGTGGACGATGTTGAGGGCTATGGCGGGGGTGAGGGTTTGGGAGGTGTTGCGGCCGGAGGGGGTGAGGCGGACGCCGAGGAGGATGCCGATGGTGGGTTTCCAGCTGTACTCGATGGCGGGGGCGAGGTTCCAGGTGGTGCTGGATCCGGAGTTGAGGACGATGGATGAGGCGGGTTGGGTGGGCGTGGGAGCGTACGAGCCGGTGACGTGGGTGCTGGCGGTGTCGCGGTACGTGATGTCGGTGGCGAGGATGAAGCGGCGGGTGAGGCTGAATTCCCAGGCGTTGTCGATGTAGAGGGAGCGGCCGGGATGGGCGGTGCCGCGGAATCCCGTGGAAGTGCCGTAGACGCTGGCGCCGGAGACGGGGACGGCGGCGGAAAGGGCATCAGTGAGGTTGAGGCGCATGCGCAGGATGCGGTGATCGGGGAGCCAGAACCAGGTTTGGGTGAGGAACTCGGGGGTGGTGGTGAAGGCTCCTGCACCGGTAGCGCTGGTGGGACGGTCGCCGAGGTTGTCGTAGCGGCCGGTGGGGAAGGCTTGCTCGACGGCGAGGGAGACGGTGGGCATCCAGCGACAGGGGCGGGACTGAGTGAGGCGGTGCTGGAGCAGGAGGGTGAGGTCGCCGCTGCGCGGACCGGCGCTGGAGGGCGCGTTGGCGGCGGTGGTGTATCCAAAGGTGGGGATGAGTCCGATGCCGGTGGTGTCAGTGAGGGCATAGATGAGATAGGTGAGTGAGCCGTAGCTGTTCTGGTGGGGCGCGCTGTGGCGGGCGCCGCTGGAGGTGAAGGCGCCGTCGTTGGTGACGTCGTAGAGATAGGGCTCGATGAGCATGTGGCCGCGGGGCGCGGAGGCGGCGGTGTTGGCGAGCATGGGTCCGGTGAACCAGGCGTCGGACATGGAGTGGCGTTCGACGCAGGGGTTGGCGTCGTCAGTCGCGATGGGCGCGGCGGCGGCGCGGGCGATCGCGAGCATGAGGCAGGAGGCGAGGATGGCCGCCTGCAGGAGATGTGGGTGAATGCGGGGAGGTTTCATGGCGGAGTCATCGTGCGTGCGGTTATTCGTTCACCGTGCGCAGGGTGGCGACAGGGGGGTGCGGCATCGCGGCGCGACGGCAGGGCCAGAGAAGGTAGGTGCAGAGGCCGCGAGTCAAGCTGCGGTTGCGCGCGGCTGGAACGATGGCCGGGAGTGGTCCGAATCCATCGCTGGCGGTGAGTTCTCGGGTCCTGGCGGACGGGCGGCGGAGGGTCGTGTTGCAGGCGGTGGTCATTCGGAATCCTTTGCGCTGACGCGGGTGTAGGTATTGATCCAGTTCGTCTCCCAGGTTTGGCCACCGTCGGCGGAGAAGGCCTGATCGGAGTGGACTTCGTTGGGGGAGACGGGGCCGATGCGGAAGCGGACGAGGATGTTGCGGCCGTGGTAGAGCTCGCTGTCGAAGAAATCGCCCTGTCCGTTGTGGAATGTGCCGACCGAGGGGACGCTGAGGATGGCGGAGTCGCTGGTGGCAAAGTGAATGCTCCACTGGTGGGCCTGGGGATCGTAGAGGCGGAGGGCGAGGAGCTCGAGGTGGCCGGAGGGGCCATCGGCTTCGACTTCGGCGAGGTTGGCGCGGCCGCCCCAGACGGGGTGGGTGACGGTGGTGCCTTCCATCGTGGTCCACTCCGTGGAGCCGGTGAGGGGATGGACGAGGCGGCGGATGTGCATCTTCCAGGTTCCGGTGTCGAAGTCGAAGTCGTGCTGGCCGTCGGGGGTGGCGGCGGCGGGAGGCAGCGGAGTGCCGGGCGGCTGGGTGCTGCGACGGCCGGGCTGCGGTTGTCCCCACGGTGCGTCGCCGGTGCGGGTCTGGTTGGTGATCCAGTTGACCTGCCAGGTTTGGCCGCCGTCGGGCGAGAAGGCCTGCTCGAAGTGGGGCGTGCCGGAGGCCATGCGGGACCAGTCGAAGCGGATGAGGGTGGTTTTGCCGTTGATGGTGTCGGTGGTGTAGAAGTCGCCGTGGCCGTCGTGGAAGGCGCCGATCTGGGGCGGATCGGTGCGGCCGACGCGGCTGTTGGACCAGTAGAGGCGCCACTGGCGGGTAGCGCGATCGTAGAGGCGCAGGGTGAGGCCTTCCATGTGGCTGCCGTTGGGGCCATCGAGCTCGATGGTGTCGAGCTGGGCGCGGCCGTTCCAGAGCTTGTAGCAGGCGCCGGTGCCGGACATGTCAGTCCAGTCGGGGGTGCTGGTGAGCGGATGGAGCATGTAGTGCAGGTGGAAGGTGAAGTTGCCGAGGAGGGAGTCGAAGTCGTGGGCGCCGTCGGCGAGGGCAGGGGGCGGCGGGACTGCGGGGGGAATCGTCTGCGCCGCGGGGAGCAGGAGAGAGCCGGCCGCGAAGGGCAGAGCAAGAAGGACGAGAAGGAAGGTCGATCGCATCGTGGATTTCTCCGCTGGGAAACGGGGATGGTGGCAGGCCTGAATCCAGAGTGAGGCCGAACGTGGTATTTTGACAGAACCACTTTTTATGCAATTGGCGATACCAATTTCGAGAAAGGGCGAGCCGCTGTTCCGGCAGGTGTACGGAGGGATCCGGCAGGCGATTTTGAGTGGGACGCTGCGCGGAGGGGAGCGGCTGCCGTCGACGCGGGATCTGGCGGAGCAGCTGGGGATCAGCAGGACGGTGGTGGTCGCGGCGTACGAGCAGCTGCTGGCGGAGGGGTTTGCGAGCGGGCGCGCAGGGTCGGGGACGTTTGTGGCGCGGGAGATGGCGGCGCGAGCGGGGCGACGAGCGGGGCAGCGGCGGGAACAAAGTTCAGGGCAACGGCCGGCGACACTGCGGCTCTCGCGCTACGGGAACGCAGCGCGAGACGCGGCGGGTGTGGTGGACGCGCCGAGACGCCAGGAGCCGGTACCGCGATACGACTTCGCGAACGGGCGCAGCGATCTGGATACGTTTCCGTTTGCGGTGTGGCGGCGGATGCTGCTGCGCCAGGCGCGGGAAGCGAGCGTACGGCAGTTCGATTACGGATCGGCGCTGGGATCGATGGCGCTGCGGAGGGCAATCGGCGGGCATCTGCGGCGGGCGCGGGCGGTGGTGTGCGAGCCGGAGGACGTGATCATCGTGAACGGCGCGCAGCAGGCGCTGGATCTGGTGGCGCGGGTGCTGGTGGAGCGGGGGGACACGGTGGCGATCGAAGACCCGCATTACAACGGGGCGCGGGAGGCGTTTCGCGCGGCGGGGGCGCGGCTGGTGGGCGTGCCGGTGGATCGCGAGGGGCTTGACCCGGCGCAGTTGCCGGAAGAGGCGCGGGTGGCTTTCGTGACGCCGTCGCATCAGTTCCCGACGGGGGCGATTTTGCCGCTGGAGCGGCGGCTGGCGCTGCTGGAGTGGGCGCGGCGGCGGAACGCGGTGATTCTGGAAGACGACTACGATGGGGAATTTCGCTACGATGGACGGCCGCTGGAGTCGCTGCAGGGACTGGATACGGATGGGCGCATCGTGTATCTGGGGACGTTTTCGCGGACGGTGTTTCCGTCGTTGCGGATCGGCTACCTGGTAGCGCCGCGGTCGCTGATGCCGACGCTGGCGGCGGCGAAATGGCTGAGCGATCTGCATTCGTCGACGCTGGAGCAGGAGACGCTGGCCGAGTTTATCGAGAGCGGACTGTACGAGCGGCACTTGCGGCGGCTGCGGAAGAGGAACACGGCGCGGCGGGCGGCGCTGCTGGACGCGATCGGGAAGCATCTGGGGGATCGCGTGGAAGTGACCGGGGACGGCGCGGGCGCGCAGGTGATGCTGTGGCCCCGGGCGCGGGTGAGCGAGGCAGCGGTGATCCGGAAAGCCGCGCGGCGGGGTGTGGGGATTTACAGCAGCGGGCACTGCTATCTGGACGGCGGAAAGAGCGAGCGGCGGCCGGGGTTCGTGCTGGGCTACGCGACGCTGAACGAGCGGGAGATTCGGGAGGGGATTCGGGTGCTCGGGGAACTGCTCTAGCAGGCCACAGGCCACCGGCCACGGGCCACAGGCCACAGGCCACAGGCTACAGGCCACGGGCTTAGAGGACGGATTTTTCGAAGACTAAAGAAGTCTTGACGTGGCGGTAGCCGTCGCGGAGGTAGAAACGGTGGGCGTCGGCGCGCTTGATCTGGGAGCGGACGCGGACGATGGGGATGGACTGCTCGCGGGCCCAGTGCTCGACGGCTTCGCAGAGACTCTTTCCGACGCCGGAGCCGCGAGCGGTGTCGCGCACGACGAGGCCGCCGATGTTGATGGCATCGGGAGCCTGGAGGTGCTGCTCGACGATGCCGTGGATCCAGCCGATGAGGTGATCGCCGAAGAAAGCGGCGAGGACGATATGGCCGGGAGTGCGGGCGAGAGCTTCGATGCGGGCGCGGAGATCGGCAGGTGAAGCGGGGTAGCCAAGCTGATCGCTGAGTTCGGCAGCGGCGGCGGCGTCGTCGGGGGTGAGCGGGCGGATGAGGATCGCGGCGGAGTCGAAGGCGGGCATGGAAGTATTGTCGCGCCTCTTCTCTCTGCCAACACCCCGGCAGAAATGGGGCACCGAAACAGGGCGCAGGCCACAGGCCAGAGAGATGGGGCGGGGTCGAGTTTCGTTCTAGCTGGCCGCCAGCGGGGGGCCGAGCATCTTCATGCCGTGGCTGGCGAAGAGGGCGGGATCGCTGAGGGAGACGCCGGGCTTCTCGGCGGTGCGGAAGAAGTCCTCCATCTGACCGGCGGGGGTGAAGGCGATGAGCAGGTGGCCGGGCGTGTCGCTGGTATTGGTGAAGGTATGCGGCAGGTTGCGGGGACCGAGTATGGAGTCGCCGGGGTGGACCGGGATGCGCTGGTCGCCGACCTGAATCAGGAAGGCGCCGTCCATGACGTAGAAGTATTCCTCCTGAGCGTAGTGGACGTGGAGCGGTGGGCCGCCGCCTTTGCGGAGGTGGGTGTGCTCGATGAGGAAGAGGGTGCCGGCGGTCTCGCGGGGCAGGACCTTGAAGGAGATGGTGCTGAAGCCGAGGGAGTGATGCTCGTCCAGTCGATCGTGGCCGGCGGGGATGGGGTGGGCTTCGAGGCCGGCGGGCGGGACTGGGTTGGCGGCGAGGGCGCGGTCGATCAGCGTGAGGGGGAAGAGAGCGGCGGCGGACTGGACGAAGCGGCGGCGGTGCATGTGGAATCCTCTTTCGTGGTGACGTTCAGGGCCGATGTTCCAAAGCGAGTGCAGCGTAGGCGGTGGCGGCGTCGGTCATAAAGAGCGCGGGATCGCTGGCCGGGTCGCGCTGCTTGTTGAGGGAGGCTGCGATCCAGGAGCCGTCGGGCTGCTGATGGCGCGCCAGCCAGTCGAGAGCGCCGGCGAGCGTGGGATCGCGGCGCGGGGTGTCGATGGCTTCAAGTGCAAGAGAGACCAGTCCGGTGGCGTAACCGTCGGAGGCAGACGGCTGTGGGGTGTGGTCGAGGCGGTTGCGCGGATCAAGGGAGGCGAGGCGGAAGCCGCCATCGGACTGTCGTTGGGCGCGCAGCGTGGCGAGGAGAGGTTGCCGCTCGGCGCGCGTGAGGAGCGCGGGATCTTTGGCGGAGGCCCAGAGGATATAGAGCTGATTGAGCGGCGGCTGCGCGGCGTAATTGCGGCGGAGATAGTCACGGAGAGCGGCGAGGTGGGGCTGGGTGCCGGGCTCATGCGCGAACTTGCCGGGCAGGTTGAGGGCTTCGAGATAGAGGAGCGCGGCGCCCTGATAGCCGGACTCGGTGGATTCCCAGGGGCCGAGGTGAAAGTCCTGCCACTTCCAGGCGCCGGCGAGCGGGCCGCTGGATTCCTGGAGATCCCAGGCATGGTCGAAGGCCGTGCGGGTGACTTGGCGGAGACGATCCTGGGCCGCGTCGTAGCTGGCGAGGATGACGGCGTTGAGAACCGCTTCGGTGGCGTGGGATTCGGCGGTTTTGCCGGCGCCGTACTTCGCGTCGAGGTAGAAGGGCGTCATGTCGGACCACTGGGTGACGCGCTTTTCGACGCTGCCCAGCATGATTTGCTCGGGCGGCGTAAGCGCGGCGTCGCCGAGGTCGCGGCTGAGAGCGGGGCGGACCATCGCGTAGGGCACGACGGTGTGGCAGGAGATGCAGAGGGTGCCGTGATCTTTCTGCGTGCGCGGCCAGGCTTGCCACCAGAGCTCGCGGGCATCGAGAAAATGAGCGGCGGCGGGCTGGTTCCAGGACGGTACGGCGGCGTGGGCGGCGCGGACCGAGGGTGTACGCGTGAAAAGCGGGGCGGTGAAGAGGAGAGCCAGCGAAGCGGCGGCGATGCGAGTCCTCATGCGGCGGCTCCCGGGGGTAGTCGATTGGGGGTGACTCATCGTACCGCAAGGGGACGGCGCGATTCTCAGTAAATCCGGAAGTGACCTCGATGTTGACGGGCTTGTGCGGGGGGCTGAGGAATTCACCACAGAGAGCGCAGAGTTCGCAGAGGCACTGGTCCCACTGGATCGCGGAATCGGATCAGTAGATACGGAAGTTGACTTCGATGTTGACGGCCTTGTAAGGGGTGGGTCTGAGGTATTCACCACAGAGAGCGCAGAGTTCACAGACGCTGGTACGACGGGATAGTGGAACCGGAACGATCAGTAGATCCGGAAGTTGACTTCGATGTTGACTTCGACGGCGACGGGGTGGCCCCTGTAGACCGCGGGCTTGAATTTGTACTGGCGGACGGCTTCCATGGCCTTCTCGTCGAGGCCCATGCCGAGGGGTCGCACGATGTGGACGCCCTGGGGATTGCCCTGCGGGTCGACGATGAGGCCGACGACGCAGACGCCCTGGTACTTGGCGCGACGGGCTTCGTCGGAGAATTGAGGATCGGGGGCGTAGACAAGGACGGGATTCGAGACACCGCCGCCGACGTGGTAGATGCCTCCACCATAGCCGCCGCCGGTGCCGGGACCGATGCCATTGCCGTGGCCGGAGCCGATGCCGCCGCCTTCGCCGGAGCCGAATCCCGAGCCGGAGCCGCTGCCCTGGGAGAGGGTGACCTGGCGGGACTGCGGAATGCCGAGGTCCGGCAGGTTGGGCGCGTCCGGTAGCTGGATGGGCGGCATGACGACGGTGGGTTCGATGGCGAGCTTTGGGTGGTCGAGGCGGAGGATCTGCGGAGGGGTGATCTGGGTTTTGGCAAACTTCGGGAGCTTGCCTTTGGAGGCTTCGAGGATCTCGTGATTGCCGCCGCCACCGCCTCCGCCCATCGTTTCTTTGAGAGGTGAGGAGGGGATGAAGGGGGCGATATCGACGGTGGTGGCGATGAGCTTTTTCTGGATCTGGCGCATGTGCCACTGATTGAGGGCGAAGAGGACGATGAGCGAGCAAAGGACGGCGTGGGTGCCGAGGGAGAGCAGGCTGGTCCAGCGGGACTGCGTGGTGATTTGCAGGCTGGCAAAAGTGGGGACCTGGCCGGTCGGGTCCTGGCCGGTCGGGTCCTGGCTGGACGGGCCCTGGCCGAACGGGCGGACTTTTGGTTCGGCGGGTAGAGAGGCAGCCAGTCGCTGCTCGACGCCGGAGATCAACGAGTCCGGGGCGGCTTCGCGGGCGAATGCGGCGGAGAGAGCCTGTTCGAGTTGGGCATCGGATTCGATCATGGGGTTGGCAAAATCTCCCCTTCTCTACGCTGCCCGGAAGTGAGGCACGCGGCTGTGAGGGATGTCACGAGTGCTGCACCTCAACTCCGGATCCTGTTTAGTGCCGGGCAGCGAGGGCCCGGGTGAGTTTTTCGCGCAGCAGAGCGAGGGTGCGGCGCAGGTGGCTTTTGACGGTGGCGACGGGCATGCCGAGGGCCTCCGCGATTTCTTCCGGCGTCAGATCTTCCTGATAGCGCAGGACCACGACGGCGCGAGGTCCTGCGGGCAGGGAGGCGACCAGCTGCCGGAGCTGGCGGTTGAGGAGCGGATCGCCGGGGCTGGCGTCAACGGCCAGCGCGGGGAGATCCATAAGGCCGAACTCCGCGGGATCCGTGGCGATCGCAGGATGACGGTCGCGGTGGCGGATGCGGTCGATGGAGCGGTGCACGGTGGTTCGGCGGAGCCAGTGAAGGATGTGGGCGTCTGAGGCGAGCGCGTCGAGTTTCGCGTGCAACTCCAGAAAGACATCCTGCGCGGTCTCTTCGGCGAGGAAGCGATCGGCGAGGATGCGCAGTGCGATGCTGAAGACCATGGACTGGTGCTTCAGCAGGAGCGCGCGGAAGGACTGCTCACGAGCGTCGTTCAGGTGGAACCCTGCCTTCAATCTGGTATACGCCGGCAGGGATGGGGGAGGACGCAGAAAATTGAGGCGGGTGGGCTGAGAGTCACGGGGAGGTGGGTACTAAAGAGTATCGGGAGACAAGCGGGGAGGGTAAGAGCGCCGGAAGGTTTCGCGGGAACGGCGGCGCTGCGGACGCTGGAGCAGTCGACGGCGAGGATCCTGCGAATTCGTTGACGTGTGTTAACTGCGTCCGTATCATCGGGCCACGCGTTGCGCGCTCCCCGGATAACCTGGAAATGATCGACACGACAATTTCTCACTACCGGATCGTGGCCAAACTGGGCGGCGGCGGAATGGGCGTTGTCTATAAGGCGGAGGACACGCGCCTCGGACGATTTGTCGCGCTGAAGTTCCTGCCCGAGGAGCTGGCGCGCGATCACGCAGCGCTGGAGCGGTTCCGCCGGGAGGCGCGCGCGGCTTCGGCGCTGAACCACCCGAATATCTGCACGATCTATGACATTGGGGAGGAAGACGGGCGGGTCTTCATGGTGATGGAGTTTCTGGACGGGATGACGCTGAAACACCGCATCGCCGGCCGGCCGATGGACTCCGGCGAGATTCTGGCACTGGGCGTTGAGATTGCCGATGCACTGGATGCGGCGCATCGGCAGGGCATCGTGCACCGGGACATCAAGCCGGCGAACGTCTTCGTGACGCAGCGAGGGAACGCCAAGGTGCTGGACTTCGGGCTGGCCAAGGTGCCGGTCAAGTCAGCCGGGGACGGGGCGGGATCAGATTCCGCCACAGTTGCTTCGGATGCGGCGCATCTGACCAGTCCCGGCGCGATGCTGGGTACCGTGGCGTACATGTCGCCGGAGCAGGTGCGGGCGGTGGAACTGGATGCCCGGACGGATCTGTTTTCGTTTGGCGCGGTGCTTTACGAGATGGTTACCGGGCGGATGGCGTTTGACGGAAGCAGTCCGGGAGACATATGCGGGGCGATTTTGTATCAGGAACCGGAAGCGCTGCTGGTGGCGAAGCGGGACGCGCTGCCGGGGCTGGATCCGGTGATTGGAAAGGCGCTGGAGAAGGATCGTAATCTGCGTTACCAGCATGCCGCGGACATGCGAGCAGACCTGCAGCGGCTGAAGCGGGACTCGGACAGCGGGCGGCACAGCCCGAGCGCGCACAGTGCGAGTGCGAACGCGCCGGCAGGTCCTGGGGTACAAGCCGCGGACAAATCGAAGCGGTCGTGGGGAATGGTGGCCGGTGTCGCGCTGGGGCTGGTGTTGCTGGCGGGCGCGGGAATCTACTATCTGGAGCGGCCTAACCGTCACCATCTGACCGACAAGGACACCGTGGTGGTGGCGGATTTCGCCAACAGCACGGGCGATCCGGTTTTCGACGACACGTTGAAAACGGCGCTGACGGTGGCGCTGGACCAGTCGCCGTTTCTCAATGTGCTCTCGGATACGCAGGTGCAGGCGACGCTGAAGCTGATGACACTGCCGGCGAGCGCGCGGCTGACGCCGGATGTGGCGAGGGAGTTGTGCGAAAGGGTCGGAGCCAGGGCGTATATCGGAGGATCGATCGCCAGCCTGGGCAATGAATATGTGATCGGGCTGAAGGCGGTGAACTGCCAGAGCGGCGAGCCTCTGGTGCAGGAGCAGGTGACGGCGGAAGGCAAGGAGAAGGTGCTGAACGCGGTAGGGAGCGGGGCGGTAAAGCTGCGCAGCGAACTGGGCGAGAGCATCAGCACGGTGAAGAAGCTGGACGTGCCGCTGGAGCAGGCGACGACGTCGTCGCTGGAGGCATTGCAGGCGTACAGCGAGGCAACGAAGGCATTCAATGCGAAGGGACCGGAGGTCGCTCTGACGGACCACCAGCGCGCCATCCAGCTGGATCCGAACTTCGCCATGGGCTACGAGCAGGTGGGCAACGATTATGGTGACCTGGGCGAGCTGGCCCGGAGCAGCGAGTATTTCACCAAAGCCTTCGCGCTGCGCGACCACGCCAGCGAGCGGGAGCGGCTCATGATCAGCGCGAACTATTACTCCAGCGTCACGGGCGATCTGAACAAGGCGGCGACTGCGTATCAGGAGTTGCTGGCCGACTATCCACGCGACGGACGCATGGTGAATGACGCGGCGCTGGTGTATGCGACCCTGGGAGGGTATGACAAGGCAGTTCCGATGCTGCGCCAGGCGGAAGAGCTTCTTCCGGACTTCGTGGGCGTCTACGGCAACCAGGCGAATTACCAGATCGCTCTGGGGCAGTTCGATGCGGCGGGACAATCGCTGCAGCAGGCGGCCGGACGTGGGCTGGATGACTTTCTGCTGCACAACGCGCTTTATTTTCTCGCCTTCAGGAACAACGACGCGGCGGGCATGACGGTGCAGGGGCAGTGGTTCACAGCTCACCCGGTGGTCGCGCATTTCGGGCTGTCGCTGGAGTCGGATACCGCGGCTTATGCCGGGCTTCTGAAGAAGGCGCGGAGCCTGACCCAGCAGGCAGCGGACACAGCAGTTGCGAATGACGGTCGTGAAAACGGAGCCATCTGGTGGGAGAATGACGCGCTGCGCGAGGCCGCATTCGGCAAGACCGGGGAGGCACGGCAGGCCGCCGCAACGGGATTGAAGATGGTCCCGGCCAGTGAAGGAGTGGCGGCAGAGGCCGCCCTGGCGGATGCGATGGCGGGCGACGACGCAGCAGCGCAGGCTCTCGCGGAGGATCTCAACAAGCGGTTTCCGCAGGACACGCAGATGCAGGCGCTGTGGCAGCCGGCGATCGAGGCGCAGCTGGCACTGAATCGGAAGGATGCAGCTGGAGCCATCAGCGACCTGCAGCCGGCGCTGCCGCCGCTGGAATACGGGCAGGTGTCGTGGGTCGAAGACATTACCTCCCTGTATACGGCCTATATTCGCGGCGAGGCGTATCTGGCAGCGGGGCAGGGACCGCAGGCGGCGGCGGAGTTCCAGAAGATACTGGACCACTCGGGGTTGGTGTGGAACAGCTGGACCGGGGCGCTGGCGCATCTGGGGCTGGCGCGTGCGAATGCGCTGGAGGCGAAGAACGCGAGCGGCGCCGATGCCGACGCGGCGAGGGTCCGGGCGCTGGCGGCGTATAAGGACTTCCTGACGCTGTGGAAGGACGCCGATGCCGATATTCCTGTCTACAGCCAGGCCAAGGCGGAGTTCGCAAAGCTGCAGTAGGCCGCGGGATCAGGGCGTTGCCGGACGCGGGTGCGAGGCGGTTGAGCCTTCGGTCATGCCTAAGACCCACTTGATGGCTTCGCAGTACATTTTGCGGATGTCGGGATCCTGCCAGGATTCTTCGGTATGGCCGAGGGTGGAGTAGAAGACGCGGCCGTTGCCGTACATCTTTGACCACGCGACGGGGAAGTCGTGGTCGGTGCGATGGATGCGCGGATTGTTGCTGTAGTCGAGTCTTGACGGGTCGAGACTGAGCAGGACGTTGACCTTGTCGCGCGACCAGTACTTAGGCTGGTAGATCTCGTCGTACATCACAAATTCGTGCGGGAAGTGGCGGACGGCGGGGAAGCTGGGGTCTTCGTTGATGATGGGGGCGTTGAAGGTGAACCAGGGATGCTGGTCGAACTGTCCGCCGATCATCTCGCGATACTCGGGCCAGGTGTAGTTGGCGTCGAGGGCGGCGTGGATGCCGACGAAGCCTTTGCCGTCGTCGTGGATGAAGGACATCATGTCGGTCTTCTGCGAGGCGTCCATATCAAGCTCGCCGGTGGTGCTGGCGAAGACGAGGGCGTCAAAGTAATTCAGATTTTTGGCGTTGCGGCCGAGGTTCTTTTTGGTGAGGAGCTCGATGTCGGTGCGGATGACGGTGTCCCAGAGGCCGGTTTCTTTGCCCATTTCGTAGACGGCGACCATGGCGTCGGTGACGGAGTCGTGCTCGAAGCCTTTGGTTTCGCCGATGACGAGGACGTGTTTCAGGTGGATGGTTTTGGCGTGGGGCGGCGGTGGGGTGGTTTGTGCTACGGCGAGGGCGGCGACGGCAAGGGTCAGGGCGCAGGTGACAACGCGAAGCGGGCGGAGAGAGGACACGGAGTCTCCTTGATAGCCGGAAGCGGGGGAACGCTGGACGGTCCGGGAGCAGTGTAACGGAAGGGCAGGCGGGGCAAGCGGGCGATCAGGAGCCGTCGATTTTTCGAATCTCCGATACATGCATATACATCCATTGAGCCATGAACAGGAAGACGCTTCCTCCGTTGCCCTGCATGTGCGCGAGTTTTCGGCGGTCGGCGCGGGCTTTGACGCAGTTGTATGACGAGGCGATGCGGCCGGAGGGGTTGAGGGGCACGCAGTTCACGATCCTCCAGGCATTGTCGGTGACGGGGGAGACCACCCAGGGTGATCTGGGGGAGATCCTGGCAATGGACAGCACGACGCTGACGCGGACGCTGGAGATTCTGGGGCGGCGAGGGTGGGTCGGGAAGCGGCAGGGGAAGGACCGGCGCGAGCGATGGCTGCGTCTGACTCCGGCGGGGCAAACACAATTCAACGCGGCGCTGCCGGCCTGGCAGAAGGTGCAGGACCGTCTGCGGCGCCAACTGGGCCATGAACGGTGGCAGGCGCTCCTGCAGCTGACGCAGGAAGTGACTGCGGCCGCAATCCAATAAGGAGAGAGGTATGACACGTTATGCGAAGGTGACTTTCTGGCTGATTGGCGTCTGGTTCGTTCTGGCCATCACGCTGTCCGCCCTGCATGGACTCGATTCCGGACAGAACCGGCCGCCGCTGCCGCTGGGTCTGGCGGCGCTGACGCCGGTGGTAGTGTTCCTGGTGTGGTATGCCAGTTCGGCGGGATTCCGCGCGTTTGTGCTGTCGCTGAACCCGCGAACGCTGACGCTTCTGCAGAGCTGGCGTGTGGCGGGATTCGCGTTCGTCGCTCTGGCGGCGTATCGAATTCTGCCGAATGCATTTGCGCTGCCGGCGGGGTACGGCGATATCGCGATTGGGTTGACGGCACCGCTGGCGGCACTGGCGCTGGCGGGCACCGAGCATCGCGGGGGCTTTCTGTTGTGGCAGGCGCTGGGGATGCTCGATCTGGTGATGGCGGTGTCGCTGGGCGCGCTGGCGAGCGTGATCGACCCGCACGGCATTCCGGCGAGCCCGATGATGTTTCTTCCGCTGAGCCTGATTCCGGCGTTCGCAGTACCGCTGCTGCTGATCCTGCACATCGTATGTGTGGCGCAGGCGCTGCGGTGGGGGCAACGGGTTGCGCAATCGAATGGCGCACCGGTGGCCGCTCCGGCGGTGTGACAGCCAGGCGGGCGCGATCAGGGCAGCGGGTGCCGGGAGCACCCGTTGCCCTCCACCGATGACGATAAAGTCTTCACGGGAATTTTGCGAAGCGGGACGATTCGATGGACATCAAAAAGAGGCAATCGCAACTATTCCCCAAAAAGCAGGTATCGATGGCAAACGAAGACTTTTTTAGCGGTGCGGCGCTTCAATCGTGGAAGCAGGTGACTGGGCGGTTCGACAAGGCGCTGGCGGAGCTGAGCGATGAGCAACTGCAGAAGCGGGTGGCCGCGGGACGGAACCGGCTGTACTACCTGGTGGGGCATTTGACGGCGGTGCACGATCGTCTGTTCACGCTGCTGGGTGTGGGAGAGCGGCTGCATCCGGAGCTGGACGAGGCGTTTATCTCGAATCCCGATGGAACGCTTGCGGATCCGGTGACTGCGGCGGAGCTGCGCAAGGCGTGGAGCGAGGTGAATGCGAAGCTGACGGCGGCGCTGGAGAGATTTACGGCGGCGGACTGGCTGGAGAGGCACACGGCGGTGAGCGAGGAGGATTTCGCGAAGGATCCGACGCGGAATCGGCTGGCGGTGGTGCTGAGCCGGACGAACCATGTGGCGTTCCACACCGGGCAGGCGGTGCTGGCGAAGTAGGGGGATGGGGGGAGACGTTCGATTCGTCGACCGATCGCCGCACAGGGCCCGGACAGGACTGAGCCATTCGGAGAACTACCCTCAGGGGCTGAAGCCCGTTTGTCTGTGCGCCATTTGCGGCACGACTGAAGTCATGCCCTGATACAAAACCAGGCGGATACAATACCGGGCGCGAACTCTTAGCCTGCTTCTCATGCAGGGCACTAGAAATCCCTGCGGTGGACGATGTGGCCTTCCTTGATGACGAGGCGGAGGTTGCGCTCGGGGTGGGCGAGGACGGTGATATCCGCGAGGGGATTGCCATCGACGACGAGGAGGTCGGCGACGGCTCCGGGGGCGAGGACGCCGATCAGGCCTTCCATGCCGAGGAGTTTTGCGCCGACGGTGGTGGCGCTGGCGAGGATGTCCTGGGCGGGCAGGACGCGGGCGCGGATGGCAAACTCTTCGTTTTGGCGCACGTGGGTGGGGCCGAGGAGATCAGTGCCGAAAGCGATGGTAACGCCGGCGTCGCGCAGGATGGAGAGGCTTTCGAGGCCGGACTGGCGGACGCTTTCAATTTTGGCAACAGACGCGGGGGGAAGGCCGAGGCCGGGGCCGTCCTGGGCAAGGGCTTCGTACGTGACCAGGGTGGGAACGGCGACGGCTTCGGCCTGAGCGGCGAGGCGCGCGGCGGCAGCATCGACGAGATTGCAGTGTTCGAGGGAGTGGACGCCGCACTCGATGGCGCGGGTGATGCCTTCGGCGGTATAGACGTGGGCGGCGACGTAGGTTTTCGCGTCGAGGGCTTCATCGACTATGGCGTTCATCTCCGCCAGGGAGTAGCCGAGCCAGCTGACGGGGTCAGTGGGGCTGGCGACTCCGCCGTTGCCCATGACCTTAATAAAGGATGCGCCTTCGCGGAGCATCTGGCGGCAGGCCAGGCGGACCTGGTCGACGCCGTCGGCGATGCGGCCGAGAGCGCCGAAGTTTCCGGCCCAGCGGTTGGGATCGGCGGTGTCGTAGCGAGGGCGAGCGTCAGAGTGGCCGCCGGTTTTGGAGAGAGCTTTGCCGCAGGTGAAGAGGCGGGGGCCGGGCGCGAGGCCCTGGGCGATGGCTGCGGCGAGCGAGGGCGGTGCTCCGCCGGTGTCGCGGACGGTGGTGAAGCCGCGCTCGAGCATGCCGCGGAGGATGGGGAGGGAGCGGAGCACGGCGATGGGCGCGGGAAGCTGGGCGTTGGCGGCGAGGTCCATCATGCTGGCCACGACGTGGACGTGGCAGTCGATGAGGCCAGGGATGACGGTGCGGTCCTCGAGGTTGATGGTGATGCAGTTGGGGCCGGCCTCGCGCGCATTGACATCGCGGATAATGCCGTCCTCAATGAGGACGTGGCCGCTGCGCGGCTCGGGCGCAGTGGCGTCGACGAGGAGCGCGTTGCGCAGAAAGATCTGCATGAGGGGAATGGTACCGCGGAGAGCGGGGTGATGCAGCGGATACGGGCAATGCGCATCTCACGGACTGTTCACATTCAACGATGGACAAAGCTGGCAGGCTGAAATGATGCGCCGGGTGATGATGTTTCTGAATCCGCTGCTGATCCACAACGAGAAGCGGCGTGCGGCGGTGGAACAGATCGCGGAGCTGCTGAGCGGGTATGGCAGCGATGTGCATCTGCAGGAGACGCTGTCGGCGCATTCGGCGGGGCAACAGGCGGCCGAGGCGGTAGCGGCCGGCTTCGACACGTTTTTGGTGTGCGGCGGGGACGGCACGGTTTTCCAGGTGATGCAGGGGCTGGCCGGGTCAGAGGCGACGCTGGGCGTGCTGCCGTTCGGGACGGGCAATGTGATTGCGCAGAATCTGCGGCTGTCGCGGGATCCAATGACAGCGGCGGCGATGCTGCTGGATGCGACGGTGCGCGAGGTGAGCCTGGGCGAGGTTCTGCTGAATCCCGTGGGGCACAAGCGGATGCGGAGCTGGTATTTCTTCATCGCCGCGGGGATGGGCGTGCACGCGGCGCTGATGAACCTGGCGCCGACCGGGCAGGGCAAGCGGCGGGGCGGGCGGCTGGCGTATTTCATGGGGGGATTCCGTCTGCTGGTGGAACATCCGGTGCAGGCGTTCACGATCGAGATGGAAATGCCGGACGGAAGCCGGAAGACGGAGACGGCCTGCGAGGCGATCGCGGTGCATGTGCCGGAGATCAACCGGTGGCGGGCGGGCGGCGATCCCATGGCGGAATGGCTGCGGGTGGCGTGGGTTCCACCGACGGGAAGCCTGGGCCTGGCGCACGCGAGCTTTCACGCTCTCGCGACGGGAAAAACCCAGGTGGAGGCGGGCTGGGGTGGGCTGCCGTATCCGCAATATGTCACAGTGAAGAAGATGATTTGCCGTCCGCTGAACGGGAATGCGTATCCAACGCCGCTGCTGGTGGAGGCGGATGGCGAGGTGCTGGGCGCCAGCTTTACTGTGGTTCAGGCGTCAGAGAAGAAGCTGCGATTGCTGTGGCCGAACGGGAAAGCGTGAGGCAGAAAAAGGCGTGAGACGAGGGACCTGGGCTCTGGCGGTTTTGGCCGGGGTGGCGAGTGCGGCGGGGGTGGCGCAGGAGAGACCGAGCCGGCCGCCGACTTTGACGGTGCAGTCGAACCTTGTGGAAGTGCCGACACTGGTGACGACGAAGAAGGGCGAGGTAGTCTTCGGGCTCTCGGTGAAGGACTTCGTGGTGACCGACGATGGCGCGCCGCAGGCGGTGAGCGTCGAGGACGACACCGATTCGCAGCCTCTGGCGCTGGCCATTGTGGTGGAGACGGGTGGGGTGGGGGTGAACCATCGCGCCGACTACCAGCATCTGGGCGCAATTCTGGACGCGCTGCTGGGCGGAGTGCAGCACCGGGTGGCCGTGATCGGGTTCGACAGCACGCCGCAAGTGATGGTGCCGTTCACGAGCGACACGGAAGAGGCGGCGCAGGTGCTGGGGCATCTGCCGGCGGGGGACCCGAGAGCGGCGATCCTGGACGCGCTGACCTTTGCGGTAGACGAGTTGCGGGGCGAGCCGGCGGAGTATCGGCGGGCGATTCTGCTGCTGAGCGAAACGATCGATCAGGGCAGCAAGACCACTCTGACTGAAGCGTTGCGGCAGATCAGCGACACAAATACCGCGATGTACAGCTTCGCGTTTTCGAGCGCGCATGCGGGAGTGGCGCATGAGGCGGGCAAGTTCAATCGTCCTGATGAGCCGGGACCGGCGCACGGGTGCTTCAGCCGTGATGGCGCCGATGCGGAATATAAGGGCCACTACAGCAAACAGGTGCTGGACTGCATCAGCGACCTTGCGCCGCCGCTGCGCCTGGCGACGATGGCGTTTGTCGCAGCGCGGGACAGTCTGCGGAAGAACACGGCGGAATCGATCGCCCATCTGACCGGCGGGGAGTATGTGCATTTTAAAAATGCGAAGGACCTGCGGGCGGGTCTGATTGCGGTGTCGAACGATGTACCGAATGCGTATGTCCTGAGCTTCCGGCCGACGGCGCCGACGCCGGGTCTGCACGCGCTGCATGTCGAGGTGAAGGGGCGGCCGGACCTGGTGGTGCGGGCGCGGACGGAGTACTGGATGGAGGGGTCGCAGCAGGACTGAAGCTGGACGGCGCCTCGTTCCAGGACATTCTGCGGAGGCCTGCTTCCTGGGCGCACGATTCGCGACTGAAGCCTTCCGGCTCCGCGCCGATAAGGGACGCATATGGGCGAAATACGCCCTGATCCGTATTGGAAACGAGTGGGCATGCCGCAGGGGAATCGGGAGAGCGGGGAGGAATGGGCGCGGTACGCGCTGGCTCTGGAGGCGTCCCAGGAGGGTTTCTGGGACTGGGACCTGGTGGCAGGGAGGCTGCGGGGGTCGCGGCGGTGGAAGGCGATTCTGGGACTAAGCGAGGCGTGGGCGGACCTGGATGCCTGGATGGAGCGGGTGCACCCGCACGACAAGCCGCGGTTTGAGGCGGAGTTGCGGGCGCTGCGGGCAGGCAACACCCGTGAAGTGAAGAACGAGCACCGCGTCCGCCAGGAAAGCGGGGAGTGGCGCTGGGTGGAGGCGCGGGGGATTGCGGAGCGCGATGCGGGAGGACGGGTGACCCACGTGGCCGGATCGCTGAGGGATAACACGGAATGCCTGATGACGGACGCGCTGACCGGGCTGCCGAACGGCACGTTCTTTGCGGACCATCTGGAGCGGAGGCTGGAGCGGGCACGGCAAAGCTCGGAGTGGGATTTCGCGGTGCTGGCGCTGGCACTGGACCGGTTTGAGCGCGTGCATGAGACGCTCGGCAACGGCGGCGGGGAACGTCTGCTGATGGAAGCGGGATCGCGGTTGCAGGGGATGCTGCCGGGTGCGTCGGTGGCGGCGAGGATTTTGGGTGCGGATTTTCTGGTGTGTCTGGAGGGAGTGCGTAACCGTCGCGAGGGAGCGCGCTTTGCAGCTGAACTGGCAGAGGCTTTTCGCAGGCCATTCGTGTGGCAGGGACATCGGGTGGCGCCCCAGCTGGCGGTGGGCGTCGCGCAGGTCACGCCCTGGCATGCGCATCCGGAGGATCTGATGAGCGATGCGCGCAGTGCGCTGGCCCATGCGCGCCGCCTGGAGCCTTCGGGAGTGGTGTGCTATTCGAACGGCATGCGCGAGAAGGACCTGGCGCGGCTGGAACTGGAGACGGATCTGGAGCGGGCGATCCAGGGCGGGGAGCTGCGACTGCATTACCAGCCGGAAGTGGATCTGCAGACGGGGCGGATCGTGGGGTTCGAGGCGCTGGTGCGCTGGCAGCACGCGCGGCGCGGCCTGCTGCCGCCAGGGGAGTTCATCCCGATGGCGGAGGAGACCGGGCTGATTCTGCCGCTGGGCGACTGGGGCCTCGAGGAAGCGTGCCGGCAGATGGTGGCATGGCAGAAGTCGGGCAGCACGGCGATGCAGGAGGCGCGGATCAGCGTGAACCTTTCCGCTCGGCAGTTCGACCAGCCGGGGCTGGCGGAGCGGGTGGGGCAGGTGCTGGAGAAGACAGGGCTGCCGGCGGCCAGCCTGCGGCTTGAGGTGACGGAAAGCAGCGTGTTATCCGATGGAGCTCCGGCGCTGGAGACGATGCGGGCGCTGGGCCGCCTGGGCGTGGGGCTGCACGTGGACGATTTCGGGACGGGCTACAGCTCGCTGGACTATCTGCACAAATTTCCCTTCGACACCTTAAAGATCGATCGTTCGTTTGTGGAGGGGATCGTGTGCGATCACGAATCGCGGCTGATCGTGAGCTCGATTCTGGAGCTGGCGCGGTCGTTTGGCATGGACGTGGTGGCGGAAGGCATTGAGGACGCCGAGCAGCTGGAGGAACTGAAGACCATGGGCTGTCCCTGCGGTCAGGGCTATTACTTCGCGCGGCCCATGGAGGCTGCAGCCATTGACGCGATGGTGCGGTCGGGGCGGGGATGGATGCCGACGGCGACGGTGCCGGACAGGCCATCGGGGGTAAGGGCGGTAATGTGTGCGGCGACGAGCTGATTTTCAGGGATCGGCGCGCCCCCGGGGCTGGTGAGCGACAGGCGCAGGAAGTTGTCGGACATGGCGTCGGTGCTGCCGTCGTCGGCGGTCTCCATGGTGACGGCGGAGAGGGTGCGGCCGAAAAACTGCTGGCGGAAAGCGCGTGACTTTTCGCCGATCAGGGCTCGCAAAGCGGCCATACGCTCCCGCACGGCGCGCGGAGGGACGGGTTGCCGGCGGTGCAGCTCCCAGGCGGGGGTGCCGGGACGGGCGGAAAACGGGAAGAGGTGGAGATAGGTGAAGGGCTGCGCAGCGATGAAGTCGTAGCTTTCCTGGAAGAGGGCGTCGGTTTCGCCGGGAAAGCCGATCATGACGTCGGCGCCGATGGCGGCGTCGGGAAGGAGAGCGCGGATGGTGGCCAGACGCTCGGCATAGTGCCACGGGCGGTAGCGGCGGTACATGCGGCGCAGGATGGTGTCGGAGCCGGACTGCAGGGGCAGGTGGGCGTGGCGGGCTAAGCGAGGGTGGAAGGCAGCGGACAAGCCAGCGGACAACGGATAGCGGACAGCGGACGGGGGTGTGGGGGCTGGTCGACTTCTCTTGCCGATGGGGTCGTCCGACACCGGGTTCGCGGCGTAATCGCGATAAAGGGCGAGCAGGTCCGGGGACCAGTCCATGGGTTCGATGGAGCTGAGGCGGAGGCGGGGGAGCGGGGTTTCGCTCAGGATCGCGGCCACCAGGTCTTCGAAGCGCTGAGCGGGAGCGAGGTCGCGGCCCCAGCGGCCGAGATTGATGCCGGAGAGGACGAGTTCGTGGCCACGGCCGCGAGCGCTGCCGCCATCCTGATCGACGAAGCGGCGGACGTTGTCGAGGCAGGTGGCGAGAGGAACGGAGCGCGAGGGTCCGCGGGTCGTGGGAATGATGCAGAAGGAGCAGCGATTGCCGCAGCCGTCCTGCACTTTGAGATTCGGGCGAGTCTGTTGCGCGTCGGGGGCAAAGGGGAGGGCGGCCAGCTCGAAGTGAGCGAAGGCGTCGTCGTGGTAGACGGCGGGAGCGAGGGTGCGGGCGGGAACAAATCCGTCCGGCGAGGGCGCGTCTGGAAGCGCACCGAACTCGAGCGCGATTTCCGCGACTCTTGACTTGTGGCTATTGCCAACGACGGCGTCGACCTCGGGGAGGGCGGCGAGTTCCTGGGGAGCGCGCTGGGCATAACAACCGGTGACGACGATGCGGGCGTCTGGATTCTGGCGGCGGACGCGGCGCATATACGCGCGGGCCTGGCGGTCGGCTTCCGCGGTGACGCTGCAGGTATTTACAATGACAACATGCGCGGAATCCGGCGCTTCTGCGGGCGCGAGTCCGCTGTGGCGCAGGTTGGCCGCGATGGCCTCGCCATCGGAGCGGCTGGCGCGGCAGCCAAAGTTTTCAACGTGATATCCTGCCACGTTGCTCAGTGTATCAACGGGACGTGGACCGGTGGCAGAGCCGAATCTGGAGGCGTTGTGCCCGCCGCAGGCAAATTGTTGTACGATCC
>JBAUZR010000424.1:0-1685 GCA_049585375.1 Acidobacteriaceae bacterium | reverse complement strand
TTCCTCAACCGTATCGACGAGATCATCCTCTTCCAGTCGCTGACGGATGCCGATCTGATCCAGATTCTGGAACTGCTGGTGCAGCAGCTCAATCAGAACCTGGCGCAGAAGGCTATCACCATCTCGGTGACCGAGGAGGCCAAGAAATGGATCCTCGAAAAGACGCTGGTCGATCGCAGCTATGGAGCCCGCCCGCTCCGCCGCGCCCTCCAGCGCTACGTCGAAGACCCGCTCTCCGAGGCTCTCATCGCCGGCGGCATCAGCGAACGGCCGGCGTTCCTTGAGGTCTATCTCGACAACAACCAGCTCTTCTATCGCCCCGTCGTCAAAGAAGGAGAAGAGAAAGCTGCAGGCGCCCTGCTGGTCAACTGAGCCGGGATCAGCTGAAAACAGAAAGGCTGCGGATGCTCTCCGCAGCCTTTCTGTTTCTCCCTGCTGCCTACTCCACCTTCGTCGCCGTCACCTCCACCTGCATTTTGCCCTTGCTGTCCAGATCGTCGGAGGAGTAGACGACCGTGGGTTTGCCGATGGGAACCGTCAGGGTGGAATCCCAGAGATTCTGCCGAATCACCGGTTCGCCAATGCCAGCGATCTCCGTCTGGCGAGCGATGCTGCTGATTTCCGCTTTCAGGCGAAAACTGAACTTGTCGCCATGCTCGTTCGCATCGCGGATGTCGAGGTTCACGCCCAGATCGATGTACTGGAACTGGGTATTGGCCAGATTTGCCGAATTCGCGCTCGAGCCGTAGGCACCGGTGGCAATCGGGACCCTAGACCCCGTTTTGATCTGCTGAGCCAGGCCGGTTCCGGTCGCGATGGTTTCCTCGTAGGTTCGGGCGTTGGTTATCTTTCCGGCAGCATCCAGCTCTTCCACGGCGAAATGCAGGTGGTAGAAGTTTTGCGGTGCGGGCGGCGTGCTCTCGGGGGGATTCTGGGCCCGCGCGGCAACGGGGAGGAGAGACAGCGTGAGTGTGGCAACGAGAGTAGCGATAGCTTTCATAGAGGCTCCTGTTCCTGTTTATCGATCCTGCTGACTGTGTGGTTCCGGCGACCGGCCGCCCAAATCGGCCACGATGATGGGGTCGTCCCAATGCTGCTGATCTTCGAGAACCGCCCGCCGCACGTCGGGGGGTGCATGCTTCGCGAAGGCCAGCAGCGCCTGCTCCTGCGGAGTCAGAGGCCGCGGGGTCGGAAATTCCGCGAGCTTCGGCAGGGAATTTGTCGCCTCTGCACCTCGAGGCCGGACATCGCTCGCTCTCTCCGCCCCAGTCAGATTGCGCCCTGCGCAGGCTTTTGGATCAGGGCACGACTTCAGTCGTGCCGAACGCAAGCCTGAAGATTCCTGGGCTTCAGCCCCCATGCTTCTGCCCTGTTTTACCGCGACTCCTGCCCCGAAAACATGCACCCCCTCCGCACCGGTGCGCGCCTTTGCAATCTCCGGCCCCCGCGGACCCCGCATCATCCACACCGCCAGGACCACGGCCACCAGGCACGCCGCTCCTGCAACGCCCCACATCCACCAGCGAACGGATCGCGCCAGTCGCGCCGGCCGCTCTGCCCGCGCCCGCTCCATGACGCTGGCCAGCACGACCCTCGGCTCCGTCAGCGCGGGCGGCTCAGCGTAGCTCCGCAGCACAGCCTCGATCCTGCTATCGAGTTCGTCTCGCCCCCGTTCAGCGATCGGC
>JBAUZR010000423.1:0-20868 GCA_049585375.1 Acidobacteriaceae bacterium | reverse complement strand
ATGTTGAAGTGAGGAGGCGCGCGGTGACAGTCGCGGCGAGATTCCAGTCGTCGGTGGGCGAGCTGTGCGGCATATCGAACTGGCGCTGCACGGCGGGCGGCAGCAGAGGATGGAAGCGGCCGCGCTGCGGCCACGTGGCTTCGCCCGTGGAGAGAAACCAGACGGCATCGAATTGCTGGCCGGAGGATTCGAAGGGACCCATGATCTGGATGGGCGCGTCGTGGGACTCGGGGGAGAAGATGGTTTCGCCGGCGGTGCGTTCGACGAGGGTAACGAAATCCGCGTAACTCGAACGAGTGCCGTCAAAGTCGAGCAGGGCAACCTCGTCGAGGAGGCGCTGCCAGCGCTGGAGGGCCTGGTACTGCACGGAGTCCGGGGAGCGCTCGCCGGGCCAGCCCACTGCCTCCAGCAGGCGATGCGCGAGTTCGGCGAGGGCAGAGGGCTGGCGCGCCGTGTCGAGAAGCTGATTGGCGCCGGCCGCCTGTTGCACTGCGCCGAGCGCCGTCCAGAGCCCGCGCAGACCGGGCGCGCTGGAGAGCGAGGCACGATAGCTGGCGAGGGAGCGTTCGGGAGTGAGCAGGCCCAGGTCTGAACGGCGCTGCAGAGCGTCGTGGCGGGCAAAGGCAAAAGTATTAGTCGCAGTATCAGCGACAAATCCAGAGAGAACGAGCCAGGAAATCTCCTCTTCGCGCAGAGATGCGGCGATCCAGCGCAGCAACAGCAGGGCGGCACGGATAGCGGGAACGTCGGCGAGCGACTGGCCGAGGGAAAACTCCCAGGGCATAGACGTGGAGGGCTGGCGGAGATCTTCGCTGGCCGGCATGAGAATGCGTCGAAAGGCACGGTCGATGGGGTTACGGAGCGCCGCGATGCCCGGAACGAGGACGCCGATGCGCGCGCCTGGGTGCGCGATCAGAAATTCGCGGGCCCAGACGGCGCAGGCATCGATTTCGGCGCGCTGATCGGGTGCTGCGAGCCAACGACGGGAGGCTTGTTCCGGGGCAAAGTACGATTCGGGATGATACTCGTCGACGCGGACGTTGGCGCGTTCGAGGGCGGCGAGAAAATCGCGATGCGCCGGCGGAATGCGGTCGAAGCCGACGAGCAGGACTTCCGGCGTGAGGGCGAGGCTGGCGGCCTCCGCAGTGAGGAAGGAGGCGAGCTGCGCTGGGCTGAGCCAGCGGTTGCGGGCGCACAGCCGTTCGAACTCCGCAGCCCAGTGCTGGAAGCGCTCGGCATCGGTCTGCTCCCAGTTCTGGCGGCGTGCGGCATGCGCGTTGTAGGTGGAAAGCAGCGACCAGGCTTGCGCGGCCAGGGCCGCCATGGCTTCCGGGGCAAGGACTCGAGCAGCATCGTCCCCCTGGACGCGAGTCCAGAGAGCCTGTTCCTGGAGGGGCGAGAGCAGCATGGGTGCGTTCGAGGCAGAGAAGGCGTAGTCGCGGAAGATCTCGCGCAGCCATGAATCCCAGTCAAGGATCAGGGGCGAAGTCCACACACTGGCGCCAGAGGCATGCTGCTTTTCGGCAAAGCGAAGATGGAGAGCGCGGGCAGTGCGAGGGCTGGCGGCGACGATGGTGGCGCCGCGCCGGAGCGCGTCGGCGATGGGCCCGGGCAGGTGCATGGGAAGTCGCTGATCAAGTGTAAACTGGCAGGTGAAGTCAATTCGTGCGCACATTTCCACTGCGTTGGCCACCGCTGCGGTTCTGGCGGTGGTTGTGTTTTTAGGCGGGTGCCGCAGCGCGGAGAGAAGCAGCGGTTCGGCCGCGGCGGGCCAGCAGGCGGGGGTGAAGCAGTACCCCATCCGCGGGGTGGTGCTGTCGAGCGATGTGCAGACCGGGCAGGTGACGGTCGATACGCAGGCGATCCCCGGGTACATGGGAGCGATGACGATGCCCTACACGCTGCGGCAGCCGAATATCGCAAGCGAATTGCATCCGGGCGACACGATCACAGGGGTGCTGACCCCGACAGACAATGCAGATTATCTGGACCAGATCGACGTGATCGCGCAGGCGCGGCCGGACTATAAGCCGGCGGTGACTTTCAACGATCTGGAGCCGGGTGAGACGATTCCGGATTTCGTGTTTCGCAACCAGAGCGACAGGATGATCCATCTGTCGCAGTTCAAAGGGAAGGTGCTGCTGCTAACGTTCATCTACACGCGGTGTCCGTTGCCGAACTTCTGCGTGCGGATGAGCCGGAATTTCGCGAAGATCGACAAGACGCTCCAGAAGGATCCGGCGCTCTACGCAAAGACGCATCTGCTGAGCGTGAGCTTCGATCCCGCCTACGACACGCCAAAAGTACTGCGTAGCTATGGGGGGGCGTACACGGGGGACTACTCGAAGGAAACGTTTGCACACTGGGATTTTGCCGCGCCGACCGGGAAAGAACTGGCGAAAGTGCTGCAGTTCTTCGATATTGGCGCAACGCCGGAGAAGGACAAAACGATCACGCATTCTTTGTCAACCGTGGTGATTGCGCCGGACGGAAAACTGTATAAGTGGTATCCCGGAAATGAGTGGACGCCGGAGCAAGTGCTCGCGGATGTGCAGAAGCTGGCGGGCTGACGCGGGCAGGATGGGCGCGGTCAGGCGTTCGGAGATTCGTCTGAAAATGAAAAGAGGGGAAAAGCAACGATGAGCGGCGCGCTGACGATTCGCAATGAGGCTGAACTGGATTTCCTGTCGCTGGGGGCGCTGGTGCACCGGCTGGATCCGGGCATTGTTCCGTTTCGCAAGGCGACGGAGTGCAAAATCCACGTGAGCGGCGGCGAGTTCAACGTGGCGGCGAATTTGTCGGATTGCTTCCGGCTGAAGACGGGGATCGCGGCGGCAATGGTGGATTACCCCATCGGCGACCTCATCGCCGAGCGGGTGCGGGCGATGGGCGTGCGACCTTTCTATAAGCATTTTGAACATAACGGGGTGAACGGGCCCAACATGGCGACGGTCTATAGCGACCGAGGGTATGGGGTTCGGCCGCCGGTGGTCTTTTACAACCGCTGCAATGAAGCGGCGGCGCAGCTGAAGCCGGGCGATTTCGACTGGAAAGCAATCTTTGCGAGCGGCGTGAAATGGGCGCACAGTGGAGGCATCTTTGCGGCGCTGTCGCCGACAACGGGGGATATCGCCGTGGAGATGATGCAGGCGGCGAAGGGCGCGGGTGCGGTGACGTCATTCGATCTGAATTTTCGGGAGAAGCTGTGGAAGGTTTCAGGCGGCGAGGACAAAGCTGTTGAGACGATTGCGCGCATCGTGGAGCACGTGGATGTGCTCGTGGGCAATGAAGAAGATTTGCAGAAAGGCCTGGGCATCGAAGGACCGAAGGTCGAGGACAAGAGCAAATCGAAGCTGGACCCGAGCGCGTTTGTCGCCATGATCGACAAGGTGGTGAAGAAGTATCCGAAGGTGAAGGTGGTGGCGACGACGCTGCGCGAGGTGCATTCCACCAACCGGCACAGCTGGAGCGCGGTGGCGTGGGTGAACGGCAAGACGTACACGGCGCCGACGGCGGAGCTGGACGTTTACGATCGCGTAGGCGGCGGCGACGGCTTTGCTGCCGGTTTCTTCTATGGGCTGCTGACGGGGGCCGACCCGGATGAGGCGACACGGCTGGGCTGGGCGCATGGCGCGCTGCTGACGACCTTCCCCGGAGACACGACGATGGCCACACTGGAGCAGGTGCGAGCGTTTGCGCAGGGCGGCTCGGCGCGGATTCAAAGGTAAACACGGAGCAGATCGCGACGGCTGGCGCGGGATGCGCCGGCCGTTTTGCGTTTTGAGGCCGGGCGGGTCCGGTAGACTGAGACGACGGTACGGAGGAAGAAATGGCGAAATTGACGCTGGTTTTTGCCGCGCTGATGATGGCGCTGGGGCTGGTGGGGTATCTGGGCAGCGGGCACCAACATCCGACTGCGCTGATTCCATTCTGGTGGGGGCTGGCGCTGGGAATTTTTGGCATTCTGGCCATCAGTCCGAAAGAGAGCCGGCGCAAGCTGTTCATGCACGTCAACGTGACGATTGGATTGCTGGGGTTCATTGGCGGCCTGGTGGAGGGGATTCGTGGATACGGGAAGCCGACGCCGGGCGCGTATCTGATCTCAGCGGAGACGGCGAAGCTGTGGATGGCGGCGCTGATGCTGATTTATGTGCTTCTTTGTGTGCGCTCGTTCATCAACGTTAGGAAGCAGCCAGCAGCCAGCAGCCAGTAGCCAGTAGCATTTTTCTTCTATGGCCATGGGATCCATTCCGAGGATGAACGCCGAGCGGGGCGGGGGGGCGCGTGCGCGGGCTCGCGCAGATTTGCCGAAGAAGAAGACCGATCTCAAAAAGGCGATGCCAGAGATCTGGAGGCTGGTGCAGCCGCGGAAGTGGCTGCTGCTGGCGGGTCTGCTGTTGGTGGCCATCAATCGCGTGGCCGGGCTGGTGCTGCCGTTCCTCACCAAGCCCTTTGTCGACCAGGTGATCACAAAGCATCACGGGGATCTGCTGCCGCGACTGGTGATCGAAGTATTTCTGGCGACTCTGGTGCAGGCGGTGACGTCGTTCTCGAACACGCAGCTATTGTCGAAGGCGGCGCAGCGGATGATCGCCGACCTGCGCCAGCAGGTGCAGCAGCACGTGGGGCGGCTGGCGGTCAGCTTCTACGACGCCAACCGGACGGGCGTGCTGGTTTCGCGCATCATGAACGACGTGGAGGGCGTGCGCAACCTGGTCGGCACGGGTCTGGTGGAGTTTGTGGGCGGATTGCTCACGGCGTTCATGGCGTTCTTCTTCCTGCTGCATCGCGCGCCGAAGATGACGCTGATTGTCTTCTCGGTGGTTGCGGTCTTCGTGATTGTGCTGCAGCGAGCGTTCAAAACGATTCGGCCGATTTTCCGGGAGCGCGCGAAGATCACGGGCGAGGTGACGGGGCGGCTCACCGAGTCACTGGGCGGCGTGCGCGTGGTGAAGGGCTACCACGCGGAGAAGCGCGAGGCCGGGGTGTTTTCAGTTGGCGTGCTGCGGCTGCTGGATAACGTGATGCATTCGCTCACGGCGACGTCGCTGCTGTCGATGGCGGCGACCACGGTGCTGGGCGTGGTGGGCGGCCTGGTGATGCTGCTGGGCGGCCACCTCGCGCTGAATGGGCACATGACCGCCGGTGATTACACGCAATACGGCGCGTTCCTGGCGTTCATGATTGCGCCGGTCTTCCAGGTAGTCAACATCGGCACGCAGCTGACCGAGGCGGTGGCGGGGATCGACCGCACTATGGAGATCCTGGGCGAGCGCGATGAGTTTGCCGATCCGGCACGAGTGCACAGGCTGGGCGACATCGTCGGCGAGGTCCAGTTCGACGATGTGCGTTTTTCCTACGATCCGGAAAAGCCGGTACTGCACGGGATCAGCTTTGAGGCGAAGCCGGGGACGGTGACAGCGCTGGTGGGCTCGTCGGGGTCGGGCAAGTCCACGATCATCAGCCTGATCTGTGCGTTCCACACACCGGACAGCGGGCGTGTGCTGGTGGATGGGATTGATCTGTCGACGGTGCGGCTGGACAACTATCGTTCGCAACTGGGGGTGGTGCTGCAGGAGTCATTCCTTTTCGACGGCACCATCAAAGAGAACGTGATGTTCTCGCATCCGGACGCGACCGAGGAGGAGTTTCTGAATGCATGCCGGATCGCCCGCGTGGATGAGTTTGCGGAGCGTTTCCCGGAGGGGTACGACACGATCGTGGGCGAGCGCGGCGTGAAGCTGTCGGGCGGCCAGCGGCAGCGGCTGTCGATTGCGCGCGCCATCCTGGCCAGCCCGCGGATTCTGATTCTGGACGAGGCGACCTCATCGCTTGATTCCGAGTCGGAGGCGATGATTCAGCACGGTCTCAGTTACTTAATGCAGGGGCGGACGACGTTTGTCATCGCGCACCGGCTGTCGACGATCCGGAGGGCGGATCAGATTCTTGTAGTCGAGGGCGGGCTGGTTGTGGAGCGGGGCACGCACGAGACCCTGTACTCGCTGGGTGGGCGCTACTACGATCTGTACACACGCCAGCATGGGCTCGAGGAGAATCTGTTCCTCGCGCCAGGCGAAGGGGATGCGGTGGAGGAGGAAGAGGCCAGGTGAGGGATTGCGGGTCCGCAGAGTTGGCCCAGCACGCCTGCATCTAACCTGACAGGAGCGACTTTCTGATTTCGTCGTCACGGAGGAGATGCAATGAAGGCCGTGATTCTGATTCGGATTCTGGTGGGCTGGGTGTTCATCTCCGAGGGGATTCAGAAGTTTCTCTTTCCGAACGCGCTGGGCGTGGGGCGCTTTGAAGCGATCGGGATCCCGCTGCCGCAGTTCGCGGCACCCTTTGTCGGTTTCGTGGAAATCTTCTGCGGGGCGCTGCTGATCGTTGGCGTCCTTACCCGGCTGGCAGCGCTGCCGCTGCTGGCGGTGATTCTGACGGCGATCGGGACTACAAAAATCCCGGAATTGTGGCATGTGAACCAGGGTGTCTGGTTCATGCTGCACGATGCGCGCACCGACTTCAGCATGCTGCTGGGGCTCATCTTTCTGCTGATCGTGGGGCCGGGCCCGCTGTCGATCTCCGGAGCGCGACAGGGGATCATCGATTATCGGACGACTCGGGATCAGGAGAGGGCGGAAGCCGACGAGGCGCCCACGCCTAAAGAGCTGTGAGCCGAGTTCCGAACTGCATGTGGGTCAGAGCTTCTGGGCAGCGATGTGTCTTGCGATGAAGGCGAATCCCAAAAAAGCAGCCGCAGAAACCCACGCGCCCAAGCTAAAAACCGGCACATAGAGGCCGATCAGCAGGCCGCATCCGATGAGCAGCGCGGCCAGAACTTCGTATGCCCACATACCGTACAGATGGGCGAACGGCAGATAGTGCGCGCCGACGACGATCATGAAGGCGGGGTAAAACCAGTCCAATCGGTAAACCGTGGCCGCCGCAATGAGCGGCAGGCATATGGGGACGATGAAGGCGATCTGCCGAGCCAGCGCATTCATGGGATGCCCTTTGGGCAGGGACGCCCGGCGGCCCATGAGTCGCAGAACGACCTGCGTCAAAGGAAAGATAAACGCGCCGCCGATGGCGAGTGAGAGGATGGCTGCGCGATGCGAGCCCCAGGTAGCGAGTGCAGCCGATGCCAGCCAGAGGGCGGCGACCACGAGATGGCCCGGGAATCCGCCTTCATACGTTGTGCGGACGTCGCGCTGGGCCTGGGCAATGGTCAGAGAACCCGCCGCCGTGCCGGATAGGGTCGCCATGCGCTCCTCCTGATCTCTGAATCATGCCCGGACGGATACACCACCTGCAGTGCACCCTGTCAGGAAATCCAGATGACAAATGTCATTTTGTCAGCGCCTCCAGGGTGTTGTCGGCGCGGTTGAGAGCATCAGTCAGGGCGGACATCTGCTGCTGGGCGCGGGGGTCATTCTTCGCGTCAATGGCTTCGTTGACGCCAGGAATCACAACAGCGGCATAGCCGGTGTATTCGCCGGGAGCGTAGATGGTGTGCTTATACCATGGACGTCCCGGCAGACCTGCCTGGTTGAGAAAGTCTTCCTCGACGTTACGAAGCTGGTTGTTGAACGAGCGCAGATCGGCGATATCCCCAGGCTGCTCCTGCTTGTCCTTCACTTGCTGAGCCAGCGCCGTGAATTTTTGCGCCGCTGCCAGGGCAGGGGCGAAGTCGATGTCCTGCATGCCGGCTTCGGCAGCCTTTTTCTGCGCGGCTTCGAGGTAGGCACTTAGCTGTTTGCCGTAGGTGACGTAATCGTAGGGGAGCACGTCAGCGTCGGCCATGTGCAGGACTTCGAGGCCGAAGACACGGGCCATCTCCTGTTCATAGACGAAGGTTGGGTCTGCGTTCTGCACGAACCAGGCGTAGTCGTCGAAGACGGAGTGGTAGACGCCGTAGGGACCGCCCGAGCCGATGTCGGTGGACGGCACGCCGAGGTGTTGGATGAAGGGTGTGAAATCGGAGCCGCTGCCCAGATCGCCGATGCGCACATCATGATCCACGGGCGAGGACTCCTGGCTGGCATGCTCCTGCACGCCGAGACGGCGCCGCTCCGCAGCATCGGCCTGCGTTTTCTTCCACTGCTCATAGACCGTGCCGCCTTTGGGGCTGGGGACTTCTTTGGTGATGTCGCGGATGAAATCCTTAAGCGAGGGCACGGCGGAGGCATCGAAATTCGGGCCGGAGACGCCTACGTCGGTGTTGAAATAGGCGACGGCATGGGAAAGCTGGTCGGCGTGGTCCTCAGCCCACTCGGTGGAACCGATGAGGCCTTCCTCCTCGGCGTCCCAGCTGCAGAAGAAAATGGTGCGCTTCGGCTTCCAGCCGGTCTTCAGCAGCGTGCTGATTCCATGGACCGCTTCGAGCATGGCGGCGGTGCCGCTGTTGGGATCGACAGCGCCATAGACCCAGGCATCGCGATGGTTGCCGGCCACAACCCACTCATTGGGGAACTCGGTGCCGGGGACTTTGCCGGTCACGTCCCAGATAGTTGAGTACTCATAGTCCATTTTGAGGAGCAGGTGGACTTTGACTCCCGGGCCGGTGTGGTAGGTGAACGGCAACGCGCCCTGCCATTCGCGCGGCGCGTCGGGTCCGCCGAGGTGCTCGAGGATGGGCGCGGCGTCGTGATAGGAGAGCGGCTCGGAGGGGATGGTAGGGAGGCTGGCGGCCTGGTCGGGCTTGATGCGCTGGGAGGCAGGCAGGTCGGGATGCGAGGCAATGCCGGGGGTGAGGGCATCGCCGGGATACTTAAACATGTATTGAACGGAGCCACGCTGGACGGCCGTCGCCGGGCGCCAGGGACCATGCGGATACATGTCGCCGCGATAGTAGCCGTCATCCATGGGGTCGGAGTAGATGAGGACCCCAGCGGCGTGCTTTTCCTGGGCGATATAGACCTTCACGCCGCGGAAATTGCCGCCGTAGCGGCACATCACGATCTTGCCCGCCACGTCGATGTTCATTTCGGCGAGCTTATTGAAGTCCTCGGGGCGGCAGTAGTTCGCGTAGACGACCTCGGCGGTGATGTCGGCCGACGGAGAGGAGCCGTTGAAGGCCGGGGTGACGCGGGGATCGTCCTGGAAGGGCTCATTGCTGTCGACGTGTTCGCGGACGGGGCCGGTCATCAGCAGCTTGCCATTGGCATCCCAGGCCTCGACTTTGACCTCTTTGGGCATGTTGAGCCAGGCCTTGTAGGGAACGATCTCGGTCTCGAGGCCTGCCTCTTTGAATTTGGAGGCGACGTACTGTGCGGTCTTGTAGTCCTCAGGCGAGGCGGCGATGTGGGGCTCGGCGGTGAGGATCTTCAGCTCTTCCCCGGCAAGCTGCGCGCTGGGCACGGCCATGAAGGTCTGGTCGGTCTTTGCCTGTTCGGCGGCAAAATCTTTGTAGCCCAGTACGGACGCGGGCTCGGAGGCAGTTTGTGCTCCGATAAATGCGAGTGAGGAAAGAAGAAGCGAGGCAACGAGAAGCGAGGCGCGCGAAGGCATCGAAGGGGCTGCTCCCGGAGGTTGGGATGGAGAATGCAAATCGAAGAGAAAAGGTTATCACCGAGTCGCCGGGCCCGGCGCGGCGGGGGAGAGCCGCGCGTCAGGCAGTGACCGGCTGCACCGGCTCACCGCAGTGGGCGCAGCGCTTGGCCGCCAGTGGAATATCCGACAGACATTCCGGGCAGGGGTGGGTGGTAGGGGGAGCGGCCTTGGCCGGGTGGAACTTCTTCAGCAGGGCGTTGATGGGAAGCACGAAGACAAAGTAGACGGTGGCGGCGATGAGCAGGAAGGAGATGACTGCGTTCATGAAGTCACCGTATTTGATCTTGCCGCCGTGCACGTCAAGGATGAGCGCGGAGAAATCGGGTTTGTGCACGATCGCGGCGATCAGGGGGTTGACGATGTCGGCGACCAGAGCATTGACGATGGCGGTGAATGCGGCGCCAATGACGACAGCGACGGCAAGGTCGATCACGTTGCCGCGCAGGACGAAGTCACGAAAGCCCTTGAGCATAAGTCCTCCACTCGGAAATGAAGCAGTGTGCAGAGCAGTCGATAGGGTATAGCGTACCGGGGGCGATGGGAAGCGGTGTATTGCACTCGTCCGGGATTGAGGCTCGCCCGGGCAAGTCACAGCAATTTAATACAAGGGTACGAGGCGGAAAGCTATAGGATGGGCCTACTTTTCCAACTGGGAATATGATTTGCGTGGAGGGCGACTGATGGCTACTGCGCAGGATGCCGGATTTCGGTACGAGCTGGAAGAATCGACCGATGCTCGAGGCTGGAAGACGACCACGATTCATTGTCACGGCCGGCTGGTGAATCAGACCGCCGGTCAGCTCAAGGAGCTGGTGAAGCCGCTGATCCTGCAGGGCGGCCGCATCGTGCTCGACTTCGCCGATTTGGAGTATGTGGACAGCTCAGGTCTGGGAGCGCTGGTTGGTTTGAAGGTGTCAGCGCTGCACCAGGGGCTGGTCAAGCTGGAGTTGGCGAACCTGTCGCCGCGGTTGAAGGACCTGCTCAAACTCACCAATCTGACGCAAATCTTCGGCAGCTGATGGCCGGTGCGGGGGCATTGCGGGCCCGACGCTTCGCTACTCGTCACCGTCGCTGAGGTCCGCGTCGCGGACGATGGTGCCCACGCGGGGACCGTCGGCGGTGTGCACTCCCCAGGCCATGCGCGGCGTGTTGTGGGCGACACTGTAGCGGCCATCGGGTGCGAGCAGAATGATGCCGCCGTGTCCGCCCAGGCGACGATGGAGATAGGCCATGGCATCCGGAGCTACCTGCTCCGGCGGTCGACCGGCGAGGACGTGGTCGGTGGCCCATTTGCCAAGGACCAGTTTCATGATGGGCTCGCCCCAGCCGGTCAGGGAGACGGCTGCCGCGGTGTTATCGGCATAGCAGCCGCAGCCGATCAGGGAGGAGTCGCCTACGCGGCCTGGATCCTTGTTGAGAGTGCCCCCGGTGGAGGTAGCCGCAGCCAGGCGGCCGTTGCTGTCGAGAGCCACGGCCCCCACGGTATCGTGCGAGTCCCGAGGCGGCTCGCCGGAAAAGGTTGGGTCCGGCGCTCCGCTTTTCTCCCGGGCCTGCGCTTCCGCGAGGCGGCGGCGCTCGCGCTCAAGGACGAGGTCGCTGTTGTCGATGAGGGAAAGCCCGTGGGACTGAGCGAAAGCCTCGGCGCCCGCACCGACGAAGTAGAGGTGGGGACTCCTGTCGAGGACGAGGCGCGCGGCCTGGATGGGGTTGCGCAACCGCTCAACGCAGGCGACGGCTCCGGCGCGGAGGGTGGCGCCGTCCATCATAAGGGCGTCGAGCTGGACCCTGCCGTCGCGGGTGAGAAAGCTGCCGCGCCCGGCGTCGAAGGCGGGGTCGTCTTCCATGGCCATGACCGCGGCCTGGACGGCATCGAGGGCGGATCCGCCGCCATCGAGGACGCGCCAGCCTTCCTGGAGCGCGTCAAAAACACCCTGTTCGTGGGCGTCGAGGACATCGGCGGGGATATCCCAGGCGCCGCCGTGGACCAGGAGGATAGGGGAACGATTCATAGCGGGAAAAGGGGATTGTACCGTTTCGGAGAAGCGAATGGGATCGGGGCTCAAGTAGCCGGAAGCTTCGCCGATAACCCTGGTATGAAGCAGACGCGAACGGTGTCGGTCTATCAGTCGGCAGCGCGGGAGGCGGAGGCCAGCGATGCGGAGATCGTGTTGCCGGGGCGCGGGCTGCAGTATCCGGGGCGCATTGTCTATCTGAGCGGGGAAGGATGCCTGATCGAGTCGAAGTGCCGGCTGGAGCCTGGGACGACCGTGGAGTTATGGATGAGGACCGAGCGCATGCCGCTGCGTTTGCTGGCGCATTTGGTGGAACGGCGGGAAGCGGGAGTGGAGTTCCGGTTCCAGGAACTGAGCGGGCGGAAGCTCGATCAGATTGAAAGTCTGAAGGCGGAGCTGGCTGCGGAGGCGGGCGCCGCCTGAAGATCGGCTTGCAGGGGGCCGGCTAGGCGTTGGCCTTCCGGGCCTGAGATGCGACCGCCGGCGCCATCCACGGTTCGTTCCGGGCTTCCCGGTCCTCCAGAGTCAGAACCAGACGGCCGTTGCGCTCGCTGGCCCAGGCGAGGCGCGCCCGCTCCTGGCCAAAGCCCTCAATCCTCCAGATTCCGTCGCGCTGGACCAGCTGCATGGCAGCGCGCTCACGCCACCACCGATTCACTTCGCTGGGCGTCGCGGACCAGACACCCTCGTTCCTGACCAGAGTGGCCAGATATGCCAGCAGAGATTCGAAGACTGCGCGCTTGCGCTCCTCGATAACGTAATCGGGGTGAATGATGAAACTCATCAGGCCGTGCCGTTCGAGAATGAGACGGGTCTGCTTCTTCCAGAGATCGATCGAGTAGTCGCCGAAGATGTTAAACAGCGTGTAGTCCTGTACCGTGGTTACCGGGATCTCGAGAGTCTTCCCGATGAAGTAGGGCATCACCGTACAGCAGCCGCCGCGCTGCGGATCGAGATGGGCGACGTTGGGAACCGACATCTCGTAGGAAAAGTCGAGCGCGTCGAACCAATTCTGATTCCGATAGAGAACGCCGGCGCGAAATCCTTCCGCTTCGAATCTGCGCCCATATTCGTTGATCTTTTCCACGCGCCGGAGGAATTCTGACCGTTCCCGATAGAGATGGCCGTCGTGATTCAGGTCGTGAACATCAACCTCAAAGCCGCGGGCGCGGATCGATTCCAGGAACTCCGGGGAAACAGCGTAGCGCTTCTCGGGAATGACCTGGAAGGAGGCTTTGAACCCGTAGGCTTCATCGAGATCCATCAGGGTGTGGCAAAAATCGCGCCCTTCTGCCTCTTCCACGTCATGAGTCATCAGGATGCAGGCAGAATGTCCTTCCGGCCAGAACCAGATGAAGGGAATGGGGCGGCCGGACGCGCGGGAGACGGCGAGCTGCAGATTCTCCATCAGGGTGTCCGCCGAAAAATCCACGGGCCAGTGGGGGAACGGCAGCTGGTCCCAGTTGCGGAGGCGATATTTCTGCAGGTGGCGGCGAACCGGGACGGGCAGCAGTGGACGCAGCAGGTAATAGAGGCGGCCGGCCAGGGAAGCAGAGCCCGAACCGCGCGCGCCGGCATAGTTTTCGAGGCGAAGGTTATCGACTACTTCGCCGGGATCGAAAGGCAGAATAACGCTGCCACGTTCCACGCGCGTATCCATGGCGGCGTCGGGAAGAGGCATCGCGGGCGACTGCGGCGGCTGCTGACCGGCCATCCGGCCAAAGCAGGTCGTTTCTTTGCCAAATCGGAAATATCCAGGAGCGCTGCTCTGGGGCGAGCGAACCTCCAGGTGCACAAACTCCGGCGGACATCGGTAGTAATCAACCAGGCAGCGGGAACTCTCAGGGACCGACATGATGACTTATCCCTCATCTTGAAGTCGGCAGCAGACGGGGATGAGTCGCTGCCGTGCAACACTCCGGGGCCGGTGGAACGGCTGTTTTCGTAGCAAACGGGAGGCGAATCCCAAAAACGCCAAAGAGCCTGCCGTCATCGCTGGGGGGCTTGACAGGATTTCCCAGGTTGGGGCTCTGGACGCAGCTGCAATTTCGATCAGAGCGGACTCACCAGGAGCGAGCTGTTCTTCAGATTGTGATGGAGAATACTGAATTTCCGGCTGGATTACCAGCGGAAAAGGCAGGGATTTATGAGACGGGAAGGCAGCGAGAAAGGACGCAGTTTTCCGGCGCTGGGCACGCGAGGAAGGCAGCGTCGCCTCCTGGCGGACCGTTGTCCGCGGAAGCCCCCTCTCGCCAGGAATCCGGCGACAGAGGGCGGCGCAGGGGTATATGCTGATGCTCACAGTCTCTTACCTTTGTGTCATTTGTTCTCAGGGCGTTCCCCCGGCGCCGGAGACTGAATTGCAATTGACCTGACAGGTATGGCGGAAAGCCCCAGGCGACCGGCCAGCGAAACCCCCACGCAATTCGGCGCTGCCACAGCCGTGAGCAGCTCCAGCGGTGATGTGCGGCCTGGGGAAACCATGGTTCCACCATCGCGCGACGATGCACCTACCCTGGTGGGGACGGGGAATCCCTCTTCCGGCCAGCCAGCCGCGGCGGGTGCAGGGCGCAGCCGTGCCCAGGCTACGGGGGGCTGGGGCGAGAGTGAGGTCGAACTCGAACCGGGTACCGTTCTCGCCGGACGCTATGAGGTTCTGACCGTTCTTGGCACCGGCGGTATGGGATCGGTCTACAAGGCGCAGGACCGGGAGCTGGAACGGCTGGTGGCTCTGAAAGTGATCCGCCCGGAGCTGGCGCGCAACGCGGCCATTGTCGACCGCTTCAAGCAGGAAATTCGCCTTTCCCACAAGGTGACGCACCGCAACGTGGTGCGGATGTACGACCTCTCAGAAGACGCGGGCATGCGCTTTGTGACCATGGAGCTGGTCGCGGGCCGCGATCTGCGCAGCATTCTGGAAGACCGCGGCAAGATGCCACCCGACGAGGCGGTGCAGGTTCTGCAGCAGATTTGCATGGCCCTGGAAGCCGCTCACAGCGCCGGCATTCTGCACCGCGATCTCAAGCCGCAGAACGTCATGGTGGAGGACGCCGGGCGGGTTGTGGTGATGGATTTCGGGCTGGCCCGGACCATCGAAGGCGATGGCATGACGCAGTCCGGCGCCTTGCTGGGCACGATGGAATACATGTCGCCGGAGCAGGCCCTGGGCAAGGAACTGGATCAGCGCTCGGACATTTTTGCCCTCGGGCTCATTGGCTACGAGATGCTCACCGGCGACATGCCGTTCAAGGCGGAAAGCGCGATCGCCAGCCTGCTGAAGAGGACAAGGGAGAGGGCAGCGCCCATCTCGCAGCTGGACGCGACCCTGCCCGGGGCGCTGACCGAGATCATCGGCCGCTGCCTCGAAACCGACGTCGAGCAGCGCTATAAGACCGTCGGCGAAATCCTGAAGGACCTGGAACAGTGGCGGGAAAAGACGGCGGCCGCCAGTCTGCGATTTGCCGCCAACGTTCCTTCGCAGGGCCTCAGCGGACGCTGGCTGCTGGTGATTGGCGGCGGCGTGCTGGCCATCGCTCTGGCGGCGGGCATTCCGATTGCGGTGCATCAGTTCCGCGGCTCGCCGGCTTCAACTGGAGGCGCCGTGGCGAAGCCCAGCATCTCGCTGGCGATTTTGCCCTTCTACAACGCCTCCGGCAACGCTTCCCTGGACTGGCTGAGCGCCAGCATGGCGGAGATGCTGAGCAGCGACATCGGACAGTCGGCGCAGGTGCGCATGGTTTCCGGCGATCGCCTGGAGCAGGTGCTGAAGGACCTGCATGTCTCCGCAAATTCGCAGCCCGATCCCGCGATGATGCGCCGGGTGGCTGAGTTCACAAGCGCGCAGACGGTGATTTACGGACAGTACATTCAGGCGGGCAGCCAGATTCGCATTAATACCACGGTGCTGGACCTGGCGCACGATGCACGCTCGTCGGTGACCACCGACGTTCCGGACCAGAATCAGCTGCTCGCTTCAGTGGACAAGCTGGCCGGCGACCTGCGGCAGAAGCTCTCGACCGATCCGAAGGTCGTCAACGATCTCAAGGCGCATGCGGCGCGTCCCACGACGAACTCGGTGGACGCTCTGCGGGCGTATGAAGCCGGCGTAGCGCTGGAGCGGGACGGCAAGGACCTTGATGCGCAGCAGCAGTTTCAGACCGCCACCACTGCTGATCCGAATTTCGCTCTTGCTTATGCGAAGCTGGCGGACGCGTATTCCGGCCTCGGGCACGACGACCTGGCGCAGACGGCGTCGCGCCGCGCCCTCGACCTCAGCGAGACGCTTCCGGCGCAGGAGCGCTATCTGATCGAAGCTGATAACGCGCGCATCAACCACAACACGCAAAAGGCGATCGACGCCTATCAGCAGCTGGCATCGGCCGATCCGTCGGACACGGAGGTGCAGTTCGCCCTGGCCGGGCTCTACGAGCAGCAGGGGAACTACAAGGTGGCGAAGCAGAAGCTGGCCGCGGTGCTGGCCAACGATCCTAAAAACGTGGAAGCGCTGCTGGCCAGCGGCCGGGTCGCCATTCTCTCCGGCGATGCGCAGGGCGGCCTCGACGTTCTGAGCCGCGCTCTGCCGCTGGCGACCGAACTGGACAATCAGGAAGAAAAAGCGTCCATCCTGCAGGCGACGGGCATCGCCTATGACTCGATGAACCGGCTGGATGATGCCCTGCGGAACTATCAGGAGTCCCTGGCCATCAAGAAGCAGATCGGCGACCAGCGGGGCGAAGCGGCCAGCATGGAACAGATCGCAGACATCCAGGACAAACAGGGCAAACCTGACGATGCGCTGGCGACCTACAAAGAGGCGCTGGCTCTGCGCCGCGAGATTCGCGACCAGGCGGGCATCGCAAATTCGCTCATCGACATGGGCAGCTTCTATCACGATCATGCCAGGCCGGCCGACGCGCTGAGCAACTTCACCGAGGCCCTGCAGATCGAACGGCAGCTGGGCGATCTGGATACCCAGGCTCTCTGCCTGCACAACATCGGGTCGATCAAAATGGATCAGGGAGCCTATCAGGACTCGCTGACCTACCTGGAGCAGGCCTATGAGCTGCGGCAAAAACTGAACGTCCCTGACGATATGGCGGACTCCCTCCACGACCTGGCCGAAGTCAACGTAAAGCTGGGCCAGTACGATACTGCGCTGAGCGACTACCTGAAGGCGATCGAGACTTACCGCAGCGCGAACGATCAGCGCGGCATCGCAGTCGAAGACAACGGCATGGCCAAAATCTTCGCAGCCCAGGGGCGCTACGGCGCGGCGCTGGCGGCGATGAAGGAGGCCCTGGGCATCGTGCAGAGGTCAAAGGAGACCACTTCGCTCACCGTTGAAGTGGTAGGCGGCTGGGGCGATCTCCAGGCACAGGTGGGACGCAGCGCCGACGGCCGGGCCAGCCTCGAGCAGGCCGAGCACATCGCTCAGCAGATCCAGAACAACTGGGCTGTCGCCCTGGCTACCAACTGGATGGGAGACGATTATTTTTATCAGGGCGACTACCCCAGCGCCCGCCAGCAGTACGACCATGCGCTCGAGATTGCGTCAAAGACTGCGGATAAGGAAACGATCCTGCTGTCGAAGGTGAATCGCGCGAAGACTGATTTGGCTATGGGGCATGCGGCGGCGGTGATCCCCGACCTCAAAAAGCTGGCGCAGGATGCGGACGCAGCGGGCCTGAAGTCGCTCTCGGTGGAATGCGCTTTTTATCAGGACCAGGCTTTGGCTCAGACGAAAGGCGCCGCCGCAGCGGAAGCAGATCTGAGCCTGACGCTGGCGCGCGCCGAGAATCTTGGTCTGCGCATCCTGCAGGCAAAGGTGCAGGCCCTCCAGGGCACGCTGCTGGCAAAGAGCGGACGGGCGAGCGACGCGGCGATTCACGACCGCGAGGCGGTGCGCATCCTGGATGCGGTCAGCAAGGAAGACAATTCAGCGCAGATTCTGAACCGCGCCGACCTGAAGGGCCTTTACGCGGACGCGCAGAAGGCGATGCAGGGTAGCCACTAAAAGCCGACGTGCTCCCTGCAGGAGCAGCCGATTCACGACCAGCCCCAAACCAGCAAGCCGTTAGGCAGGCTCCGCGCTGGGAAATCCGATCCGGAGTTCCGCGGCTCAGTCAAATGTGTAAAGAAGAAGCGGCGGGCGCATCATCCTGCGACGATGCGTCCGCATTGCCTCGTGCTAACTGCCCGTTCCCGACAGGGAGACGCTCTGCGGGCTGTTCTGTGCGCTGTCTGTGACGACCAAAGTCGCCGAGCGTCCCTTCGTGGCTTTCGGCGTGAAGGTCACCTGAAGCGTGCAGCTTGCGCCGGCCGTCAGCGTCGCCGGGCAGGTGTCCGGGGCAGAGAAGTCCAGCGGGTCGGTACCGTTGACGCCGATGTTCGTGATCGACAGGGTCGTGGTTCCCGTATTGGTGATTTTTAGTGTCGTCGTAGTGCTGGTGCCCACCTTATGCGTCCCGAAGTTCAGGCTGCTGGCGCTGAGCCCCACACGTGGATTGATGACGGTCGCCGTCAGCGGAACCGTTTGCGGGCTGCCGGGCGAACTGTCGATGATGCTCAGCGCCGCCGTCTGCGCGGTGTAGAACGGCCCCGCGACGAACGTCACTGTCATCAGGCAGCTCTTGCCCGCAGCAAGGCTCTTCGGGCAGAGGTTCAGAGTGATGAATTCGCTGGAATTGCCTCCCTGAACGATCGCGATCCGTGGATCGGTGATCGACAGCGGCGTGGTTCCGACGCTCTTGATGGTGACCGTCTTCGTCACGATGCTGCCCAGATAGAGCGTGCCGAAATCGATCGATGACGGTGAAACGCTTACGGTGGAAGCAGGAGTGAAGGTTGCCATGACGGTCTCGGGACCATTCATCGTCACCGAGGTGCTCGCGCTGGCGGGATTCGCGATGGCGAGGCTCGTGCCCCCTGTCCAGCCGCTGAAGGTGTACCCCGCACTCGGCGTGGCCGCGATGCTCACCACACTCTGCGCGTTGTAGTAGCCATTGGCCACACTTACCGTTCCTCCCGTTCCCGCGGAGCCACTCAGCATGTATTGCGTGGTGAAGCTGGCCGTGTAGTTCATGGGGCTGGTCGGCGCCTGGACCGAGTGGCTGATCGCTCCCCCGTCGCTCCACGAGGAGAACACGTATTGCGTGCCCGTGGCGCCGGGCTGCGGAGAGGTGGTGGCCAGAAGGTAGCCGGTGCCTACATTCCAGGTGGGAGACTGCGCGGTGGTGTAGGGCACCCCGTTGATCGAGAAGCTCAGGCCCGAGGGAATCGTGGCCACGTTTACCGACACCGTCTGCGGATTCACGGTGAGCGCCACGCTGCCGGCGGGGATCACGTGATACGGGTCTCCGGAATAGACTGCGTTGATCGTGACCGGGTTGGTTGAGGTCGGCGTGAAGCTGCAGGTGGCCTGGTAGACCGTGTTGCTGAGTGTGAGCGCGACGGGACCGCAATCATTGATCGGCGTCGTGCTGGTGCCTTCGAAGAAGCTGACGGTTCCCGTCGGCGCGATGCCCGGGCTTCCTGCAGGCAGCAACGAGAGCAGATTAGTGGGGATGCCGTTCTCCGCAACTGTGGCCGGAACCGTAATAGTCGCCGTGAGCTGGTCCGCCTGATTCACGGTGGCCGTGTTGTTGTTGGGCGCCGAGAGTGTCATCTGGCCGCCTGTATTAGTCACCGCTGTTACGACGAAGTCGGAGAAGTTCTTGGTTTTGCCGGTCGTCGATCCGTCGATGTTCTGCGGGCTATAGGAGATGAAGATGTCCTGCACGTTGTTGGAGGTCAGGAAGCCGCCGGATTGGGTGATCGCCGATGTCGTGGTGAACGTGAACTGATTCACCGCCGGCACCGTCTGCACCGTGACCGTGGCTACGGTAGCGTCATTTGCATCGAGAATGGTGACGGTCTGTCCCGGTGTAACCGGGCACTCGCCCGTGCAGTTCACCGTCGCGGTTCCGCTGCTTGTGCTGATGGAAGTGATGGGGCTGAAGAGGGGGTCACCCTGCAGATAGCCAGGGGATGTGGGCGCGATGGAGTTGTTATACGACGAGGTGAGATCGATACAATCGGTCGCGGTCGGGTCTGAACAATCGGTGGGCGGGGTGGCGGGCGCCGGGCAGGCGGTCGGCGCTTTGCTGTCGGTGAAATAGCAGTAGACGGAGTAAATGATGCATTTTCCGCCCGTATCGTCGTAGATCTGGCAGGACGAACCGGTGTACTGCATGGGTCCCTGCCCAAGCAGCGAGGTGAACTGCGCCGGGGTAATGGTGTTCGCGATCACGCCCATCGTGATGTCGTTGGTGGTCGTGCCGGGGGGAAAGTTCGGCGTGTAGCTGTGCGTTCCAAAGTCGAAGGTGGTCGGGGTCCCGGGCGGGTTCAGGGGCTGCTGCTGGCTGACCGTGGTGTGCGGCGTAAAGGTCCAGCCCATCAGCTCGTTCTGCTCGAACGCAGAGCCGGTTGCGGAAGTAAAGCCAACGTAGGCGGGACTGTAGCCGGAATTGCTGGTGAGGTTGATGTACTGAGTGATGTCAAAAGGTCCGCTGAAGAGCGCAGTCGAACCGGCAACCGGGGTCAGGGTTCCCGGATTGAACTGCGGATCCAGGTAGACCGAGAGCGTGTTGGCCGGGGAATCCAGCGGACCGTTATAGACCATGACGACCTGATGTACGGCGCCATCGGCCAGAGTCACCGGGGTGGGCGTGGCCGTGGAGTTGTTCGGATTCGAGATCAGAGTGGTGAGTCCCCCCAGGGAGAGCAGGCAGTTGCCCGCGCCAATGTGCGCCGGTGAATTGGCGTTGGGGGTGCCCTGGTTCAGGCCGCAGCTCTGCAGCGCGATATGGTTGTCGTTGTAGGAGCCAGGAATATCCGTAGGGTCGTAGCCGTTGTCATAGGTATCGAATTCGAGCGCAACGCTGTTGGGAATACCTCCGTAGCCCATGCAGCCGCCTCCGCCGCCCACTATGGTGGGGCCCTGGCCGGTCGCACCGCATTGCGTCGTGGGATCCGTTCCGCCGCTCATGGCGTTTTGAATCACAAATGCGATGCCGTCAGCAGTGGCATAAGCATTGCTGTTGGGCGTGAGCTTGAATTCGAACCACACGTTGAAGCCGTTCGCGACGTTCTGGGGCACGGAAAACCACATACTGGCGGCCTGGCTCTCCTCCGGATACGTCAGTTGGACTGCCCAGGGGCCGCTGGCTGCGGGATCCTGAATGAACGAGGGGTCCTGGTAGGCGCCCGCATAATTGAAGCAGAACAGTGGATTCGAAGAGCTATTGGGCGTGCAGCTGTACGAATACTG